>CACWNZ010000033.1 GCA_902762335.1 uncultured Ruminococcus sp.
CCCTGCGCACCGTGGGCAATATCGTCCCCGACTGCTGGATATACGTTCAGGAAACGAACGTGAAGCTGGGCAGGATACAGATATTCAATAACTGGTCGCCCTATATGGTAAAAGACCCCGAGCATACCGTATGGATCGGGCTTGAATACTTCTGCAAGGAGGGCGACGAGTTCTGGAGCATGAGCGACGACGAGTGCATAGAAATGGCGACCAAGGAGCTTGAGAGCATGGGCGTTATCAACGCCGACGAGGTGCTCGACAGCCACCGCGAGAGGATCAAAAAGGCCTATCCCGCATATTTTGACACCTACGCCTATATGGACGACCTGATAAAATTCCTTGACGGCTATGAGAATCTCTACTGCGTGGGCAGAAACGGTCAGCACCGCTACAATAATATGGATCACTCCATGCTCACGGCTATCCGCGCGGCTCAGGCTATAAAAGAGGGCGTCACCGATAAGCGCGATATATGGAACGTCAACACCGAAAAGGAATATCACGAGACAAAATCCGAATAAAGGAACAATCGATATGGAACAGATAAATAAGCCCGAGAAAACAAACGGCGGCATCGGCTCGATAGTCTCCGATACTGCCGCCCTGCTGTATAAGCACCCTATCCTGCTTGCCGCTCTGCTGTGCATAATGAGCATGACGGTATCCACAGGCGGTCCCTCACTTGTCAATTCCCTTGTGTGCGGCGTATTTATAATATTGCTCGGCACAGGCGCGGCGGCATATTCTGCGGGACTTTACGAGGGCGGCGAAAAGCTCCGCCGCGTTATCGCCATAGCTTCCGCGGGAGTAATGGCGGCAGGAATATTCATATACGGCTCTTTTCTGAAGGGCTCTTACTCCGTCGTTATCATGAACGGCGGCTTAGCCGTATGTGTCGGAGCATTCTTCTATCTTTTAGCCTGCAAAAAGCTCAGCACGAGAAACGTCATTTTGCTGCTGTTTGCGGCGGGCTTTATAATGCGTCTCTCATATATAGTCGCAATGAGCACGGGACAGGTACAGCATGACGTATATTCGCCCGGCGCCGGCGCGGGTCATGCGGGATATATTGAATATCTGTACAATAACGGTCATCTGCCCGATTTTGACGTAAGAACGATAGACCAATTCTACCACCCGCCGCTGCACCATATTATATGCGCGGTATGGATGAGGCTACAGACCCTTATGGGCGTGGAGTACCTTTCGGCATACGAGAACATACAGATACTCACGCTGTTCTATTCCTGCCTGTGTCTTATTCTTGCCTACAAGATATTCCGCAGGGCAGGACTTTCGGGGGCGGCTCTTATCACGGCTACAACGGTTATCTCCTTCTGCCCCACCTTCTATTTCCTCTCGGGCAGCATAAACAACGATATTCTTTCGATAACCTTCATGCTCGGGGCGATACTCAACACGCTTTATTGGTACAAATCGCGCAGCATGGGCAGGATGATCTGCATAGCGCTGTGCATAGGCTTAGGCATGATGACTAAGCTTTCGGTATGGATGGTCGCGCCCGCAGTAGCCCTTGTGTTTATTTTCGTATTCTTTACAGACATAAAGAACTGGCTTAAGAATCTCGTACAGTATTCGGTGTTCATTATAATATGCGCGCCTATAGGTCTGTTCTGGTCGGTCAGGAATTTCCTCAGATGGGGCGTACCCTTTACCTACGTTCAGAGGCTCTCCGAAAGATCGGCGCAGTACATAGGCGATATTCCCTTGCTGACAAGGCTGTTCGATCTCAGCCCCTATCAGTTTGCGGACGTTGCCCCGCAGTTCACGATGTATAAGAACGGCTATGACGAATTCAACCCCCTCGTGGGCTTCTTCAAGACCTCGGCATTTGACGAGGGTATATGCGCAAGGCGCTATTCGCAGCTCCCGGGCTTCAGTCATATACTGTTTTTCTCGGTGGTGATACTCGGGCTTGCGAGCTTTGTCGGCATGATAATAATGCTGATAAAGAAGAACAGCAAAATGGACGGTCTTACAAAGGCTTTCTTCGCATCGCTTTATTTCGTGATATTCACGATGTACTATTATTTCTGCCTTGATTTTCCGCACGTCTGCACCATGAACGTCAGATACGGCGTACCGCTCATCGTCATCGGCGCGTTGTCGCTCGGCTGGCTCATCGGTGAGCTGTTCAAAAGCAAACGGCGGGCGGCGCGCATCGGCGGCGGCATTCTCTGCGGCGTTATCGGGATCTACTTCATGGGCGGATATATGGTCTATAATCTCTGCATAAACGCTCAGCTACGATTCTAACCGGCGAGCCGCCGGACCCCTGTTCGCGCCGGCGAGCCGCCGGACCCGTGTTCGCGGCACAGCTTTCTTGTGACACTATACTTGCCGCCGGACCCCTGTTCGCGCCGGCGAGCCGCCGGACCCGTGTTCGCGGCACAGCTTTCTTGTGACACTATACTTTATGCCCGCGCCCATGCTGCATTTTTGCCGCGGGAGCCAAATATCACAGCTACTGTCAGAACGTAACGCAGTGGAGCGAACAACGCGAATCGGCACCGGCGGCTCGCCGACGCTTTAGTGGCGCATGGTACTTTTCCCGCCGCCGCAGCCCGTCGGGCTGCTTTCCGGCTGTTTCTTCACTGACTTTAAGTTCTTCATTCTATCAAACTTACCGTGCCTGCTTTATCATAATGTAGAATTTGGAATTATCGCCGCGCGCGATCACATTTTAGAATCATTTTTATGTTTCAGTCTTAAAATATAATTAAAGGAAATGATCTGATGTTTTTCAGGAAAAAGGAAACTCTCGGCGGCGCCGAGTTCATTATCGCGGGGCTCGGCAACCCCGACAGAAAATACGAGAACACAAGACACAACGCGGGCTTTATCACCGTGGATACCCTTGCGGACAGCCTTGATGCAAGGATCGACAGGATAAAGTTCAAGTCGCTTTGCACTACGGTAACGATAGAGGGCAAAAAGGTGCTGCTGCTCAAGCCCTCTACCTATATGAATCTCAGCGGTCAGGCGGTGACCGAGGCTATGAGCTTCTATAAGATACCGCCCGAAAAAACGCTGATAATCCTTGACGATATATCCCTCGACGTGGGAAAGCTCAGGATAAGGCGCAAGGGCAGCGACGGCGGTCACAACGGAATGAAGAATATAATTTATCTCTCGGGCAGCGATCAGTTCCCGAGAATAAAAATAGGCGTAGGCAAAAAGCCCGAGCAGTGGGATCTTGCCGATTGGGTACTGTCGACCTTTACAAAAACAGAGCAGCAGGCTCTTGAGACGGCGGTAAAGAACGCCTGCGATGCGGCAAGACTGATAATATCGGGACAGACGGACAAGGCGATGAACTTATACAACTGAGGTCAGATATGAAATTTTTACACAACAAACTTGACGGTATGACAGAATACCGTCAGCTTTTTTCTGCATTGGAAACAAACAAGCTCCCTGCTATGGCAACGGGACTTTCTTCCGTTCATAAGGCGCACCTAATAAGCGAGCTGTGCCGTCAGACAGACAGGCGGGCTCTCGTTATCGCGGGCGACGAGACCGAGGCGTCGAGGCTTTGCGCCGATCTTGACGCAATGGGCTGCAGCGCGGCGTTCTATCCCGCAAGGGACTTCACGTTCCGTGACGTCGAGGGCGTATCAAAGGAGTTCGAGCACAAGCGCATAGGGGCGCTGTATTCCTACGCATCGGGCGAAAGCAGGGTGATAGTCTGCTGTGCGGACGGCGCGGTACAATACACCATGCCTAAAGAAAAGCTGCTTTCATCTACGATAGAAATAAAGGAGGGCAGCAGCAGCACGAGGGACGAGATAATATCCTATCTTTCTGCGGGCGGCTACGTCCGCGTAGAGCAGGTAGACGGAACGGGTCAGTTTGCGGTGCGCGGAGGGATACTTGACTTTTTCATGCCCTCTGCCCCCGCCCCGTGCAGGGTGGAATTCTGGGGCGACGAGATAGACACGGTATCGTCCTTCGACTTAGAGACTCAGCGCCGCACCGACAGGATAAGCGGCTTTTCGATAACACCTTCCAACGAGCTTTTGTTTGACGACCCCGCCGCCCTTGCAGATAAGATAGATGCAAAGGCGCGCTCTCTGAGGGGTAAGACGGCGGCAGGCGCAAAGCAGGTGCTTGCAAAGGAGAGCGAGCTGCTGCGCAGCGGAGGAAGGCTTGCCAACGCGGATAAATTCTACAGCCTTATATACGAAAAGCCCGCCGATATATTCGACTACCTCGATGAAAACGATATAGTATTCATATCCGAGCAGACCAAGATCAACGACAGAATGAAAAGCACGCTGTGGCAGTGGGGCGAGGATATAAAGGACTATCTTGCCGAGGGGATACTCTGCAAGGGACTGGACTGCTTTACGGGAGACAAGACACGGCTCTACCGCGCGGCGGAGAAGCACAGTCTTATCTTCTGCGAGAACTACACAAGAGGCACGAGTGAGCTTCCGCTTAAGACCCTTGTCAATTTCAGCGTGAGACAGCTTTCGGCATGGAGCGGATCTGTGGGCGTGCTTTGCGAGGATCTTGAGGTAATGGCATCAAAGGACAGGACCTGCGTTATCCTTGCGGGAACGGAGAAGTCTGCGGAGACCCTGTGCAGAATGATAAACGACAAGGGCTTCAGAGCGGCTCTGATAGGTCCCGGTGATGAGCTTGACAAAAAGGGCATATATATATCGTCAGGCACTCTGTCCTCGGGCTTTGAATATTACAATTCGGGCTTTTGTCTCATAACTCATCAGCAGGTATCCGAGGCTGTAAAGGAGAAAAAGCACAAGCGCACGAGGAGCAAGGCGATATTCAGCCTTGCAGAGCTTTCTCCGGGCGACTATGTCGTTCACAGCACCCACGGCGTAGGGATATTCGAGGGCATACACAAAATAGAGCTTGACGGCATAATCAAGGATTATATCAAAATAAAATACGCCAAGGGAGATATACTCTATGTTCCCGTAACGCAGCTTGACCTTGTTTCAAAGTATATCGGTCCCCGAGAGGACAGCAGCGTAAAGCTCAACAAGCTCGGCGGCACGGAATGGGCAAGAGCCAAAAGCAGGGTACGCAGCGCCGTCAAGGATATTGCGGACGAGCTTATCCGTCTTTACTCGGCAAGAATGAGCGCAAAGGGTCACGCCTTTCCGCCCGACAGCGAATGGCAGCACGACTTCGAGGCAAGATTCGAGTATGAGGAGACGGACGACCAGAAGCGCTGCATAGATGAGATAAAGGGCGATATGGAAAAAACAGCGCCAATGGACAGGCTGCTTTGCGGCGACGTGGGCTTCGGCAAGACCGAGGTAGCCCTGCGCGCCGCCTTCAAGTGCGTTACCGATTCAAAGCAGTGCGCGCTTTTGGTGCCGACTACCATACTTGCGTGGCAGCATTATCAGACGGTGCTGAGGCGCTTTGAGGGCTTTCCCGTGAGCATAGAGCTTCTCTCACGCTTCCGCACACCTACTCAGCAGGAGGAGATAATCAAAAAGCTGAAGCGCGGGGACATAGATATGATAATAGGCACCCACCGACTCATATCAAAGGACGTCACCTTCCGCGATCTCGGGCTCGTTATCATAGATGAGGAGCAGCGCTTCGGCGTGGCGCAGAAGGAGAAGCTCAAGGAGCTTTGCAAAAATACCGACGTGCTCACGCTTTCGGCAACGCCTATCCCGAGAACACTGAATATGGCTATGTCGGGCATAAGGGATATGTCGTCAATAGAGGAGGCCCCGCAGGACAGACGCCCCGTACAGACCTACGTTCTTGAATATGACGATGCCGTTATAAACGAAGCCATACGCAAGGAGCTTCGCCGCGGCGGACAGGTGTTCTATCTGTTCAACTCGGTCGAGGGCATCGAGCAGAAGGCGCAGAACATCAGCGAGAGGATACCCGAAGCAAAGGTGGGCTACGGACACGGCAAAATGAGCGAGGGCGAGCTCTCCGAGGTATGGAGAAAAATGCTCGAGCAGGAGATAAACGTGCTCATCAGCACCACCATAATAGAAACGGGCGTGGATATACCGAACGCAAACACGCTGATAATAGAAAACGCCGACAGGCTCGGGCTTTCACAGCTTCATCAGCTCAGGGGCAGAGTTGGGCGCTCGTCAAGGCGAGCCTACGCCTATCTCACCTTCCGCAGGGATAAGGTGCTTTCGGAGATCTCTCAGAAAAGGCTCGATGCGATAAAGGAATTCACCGAATTCGGCTCGGGCTTCAAGATAGCCATGCGCGACCTCGAATTAAGGGGCGCGGGAAATCTTCTCGGCGCAAAGCAGCACGGACACATGGCGGACGTAGGCTACGATATGTATATGAAGCTGCTCGGCGAGGCAGTGAGCGCCGCAAAGGGCGAAGCTCCCGCGCAAAACGATGTCGACTGTCTTATAGACGTGCGTATAGAAGCTCATATCCCCGAGAGCTATATAGACAACCTCAGCCGCAGACTTGAGATCTACCGCAGGATAGCCGATATACGCAATGAAAACGACGCGAGCGACGTTCTTGACGAGCTTATCGACCGCTTCGGCGACGTTCCCAATGCCGTAAAGGGGCTGATAAACGTAGCGCTTCTGCGCAGCCGCGCCGAAAAGCTCGGCATATACGAGATAAAGCAGCAGCCCGAGCATCTGCTTCTTTTTGTAAGAAAAGCAAACTGCGAGGCTGTCGCCGATATAATAAGCCGCTTCCCGGGCAGAGCTATGCTCAATGCGGCGTCAAAGCCCTATATCGCCGTAAGACTTAACAAGAACGAGAATATCCGCGCGCTGATAAACCGCCTTATCCTGCCCGACAAAGCAGGAATTATCTGAGCTTTTTCGATATAACCGCAAATAATTATGATTAATGCACTAAAAAAAGACAAACGGCGATTATTGCGCCGTTTATGCTTGACTTTACCGTGATAATATGCTATTATTTGGATAGCTTCATTATAGTATTTATAATGAAATAATATTGAAAGGAATGTGTATTTATGAACAACCCGAACTATAATCAGCAGCCCTATCAGCAGCAGCCCTATCAGCAGCAGCCCTATCAGCAGCCTGCTCCCATGCCCCCCACAATGCCTCCTCAGCCCCCCAAGGCTCCCAAGGCGCCCTTCTTCAACAATGACATGCTGGCTATCCTTGCCTGCACAGCAAGCCTTCTCGGCTTCGGTCTTGTACTCGCTTCTTTCTCGGTTTATCCCCCTGCTTACGGTCTTATCATCAACATTCTTGCTATACTGTTCTCAGCAGGCGGCTGCTTCCTCTCCTTCATTTTCGGCAACCAGAGAATGAAGTCAGGCGCTCCGAGAGGCACTGTATGCACACTTGGTCTGATCTTCGGTCTTGCAGGCTTTGTTATCGGTCTGTTTGCAATATTCTCAACAGGCTGCGTCGCATGCACATACTGCAAAGCAACTTCAGCAGTTGCAGCTGTTAAGGGATTGATCTAAAAACAACAAATATGATTGGCGGTCGTAACCGATCGCCAATTTTTTTAGCCCGGAAAAAGGATTGATTAAAATGCTGCCATATATAAATGTTTTGGGAAGGGATATTCCCATGTACGGCATCTGTGCCTTAGTCGGACTTATCTTCGGCGCGGTGCTGATAATACTCACCACAAGAAAGCGCAGGGACTACAGCAAGATACACATTATCAATATACCGATCTTTGCCGCTGTCGGCGCTTTCGTCGGCGCACACATAGTCTACTTCATCACAAGGATAGATTTCCTTGTAAAAGCCCTTCAGACAGGCAAGGTCTTTGATTCGTGGGACAACTTCTCCTATGTTTTCTCCGAGGTATTCGGGGGCATGGTCTTTTACGGCGGTCTTTTGGGCGCTATTCTTGCCGCCTTCATCTACTGCAAGGCGGCAAAGGTGGATTTCAGCCTTTATGCAGATATATTTGCGCCCGCTATACCGCTTTTCCACGCCTTCGGCAGAGTAGGCTGTGTTTTTGCGGGCTGCTGCTACGGCATGGAAAGCTCGTGGGGACTCACCTACACCCATACCGAAAACGGAATAACTCACACCGTAACAAGACTTCCCCTGCCCCTCATCGAAGCAGGCTGCAACCTCATCATAATGGCGGTACTGCTCCTGCTCTCCCGCAAAAAGCTCAAGAAGGGTTCTCTCATGGGCATTTACTTCATCTGCTACTCGGTCGTAAGATTTACCGACGAGTTCTTCAGGGGCGACGAGATAAGAGGAAGGCTCTTCGGTCTTTCCACCTCGCAGTGGATAAGCATTTTCGTCCTCGCTCTCGGAATCTTCATGCTGCTCAACAGATACGTTCTGAAGAATAAGGACAGATTCGGCTATAAGGTCCCCACGGGAGAGGTCCCCGAAGGCTATATCTACAACAAGAACGCGGGCGCCGTTGCTCCGCACGAGCAGGCAAAGCTGAAATTTCAGGATCCCCCTGCGAAGAAGCCTGCGCCCGAACAGGATACGCCGCCCGAACAGGACTCCCCCGCGCCTGACAAGCCCGCAGAGACCGACAGCGAGAAAAAAGCCGGCGAGCCCGAGGAATAACGTTTTATCGAAGGATCCGCATATCGTGCGGGTCCTTTCACTATCCTTCATGCGGAGCATTCGGGTTTCCGGCAAAAAATCTCTTGTTATTACGTGAACTGTGTGATATAATAGCTTTGTTATATTCCTGTCCGTAGCACAGTTGGATAATGCATCAGACTCCGACTCTGAAGATCGAGGGTTCGAGTCCCTCCGGGCAGAAACGCCCCCTCACTTTGTTCGGGGGCTCAATGAATAATGAATAGTGAATAATGAATAATTTATAATAATGCTCCGCGGGGCGTTTCTGTATTATTCATTATTCATTTATTTTTATCCGCAGCGATGTGAATATTTCTATCAAGGGTGAACTTAATGGACGAAAAGCACAGGCTGCTCAAGGAGTATTTCGGTCACACGGAATTCCGCGAGGGGCAGGAAGAAATAATAGACAACGTAATATCGGGCAGAGACAGCCTTTGCATAATGCCTACGGGCGCGGGAAAGTCCGTGTGCTATCAGATACCCGCGCTGACCTTCGGCGGGGTCACTATAGTCGTGTCCCCGCTTATCTCCCTGATGAAGGATCAGGTCCTATCGCTGAACAAATCGGGGATCAGAGCCGCTTATCTCAACAGCACGCTAAGCTCCGCCCAATTTGCCAAAGCACTGAGCAATATTATTGCGGGCGAGTATAAGATAATATACGTTGCCCCCGAAAGACTGCTGACGGACACTTTTCTCAGCGTATGCGGCAGGATAGATATATCCATGGTCGCCGTGGACGAGGCGCACTGCGTATCGCAGTGGGGACAGGACTTCCGCCCGAGCTATCTCAGGATTTCGGAATTTATAGAACACCTTGACCGCCGCCCCGTCGTATGCGCGTTTACGGCTACGGCTACGAAAAGGGTAAGCGACGATATTCTCAGGCTGCTGAAGCTCCGCGACCCGTTCCGTATTACGACGGGCTTTGACAGACCGAATCTGTTTTTCTCTGTAATAAAGCCAAAAAGCAAGGACGTTCAGCTTCTTGCTCTGATAGAGGAAAGAAAGGAAAGATCAGGCATAATTTACTGCATATCAAGAAAAGCCGTCGAGGAGGTATGCAGTCTGCTGTGCGAGAAGGGTTATTCCGCAACGAGATACCATGCGGGACTTACAGACAGCGAAAGACAGAAGAATCAGGAGGATTTCGTCTATGACAGAAGGACCGTTATGGTAGCCACCAACGCCTTCGGAATGGGCATAGATAAATCCAACGTGTCGTACGTTATACATTACAATATGCCGCGCAGCATAGAGGCTTATTATCAGGAGGCGGGCAGAGCTGGGCGTGACGGTGAGGAGGCGGAATGCATACTTATGTACGGCGCGCAGGACGTCCGCACGAATAAATTTCTGATAGAGAATTCCGAGCCGAATCCGGACTTTGACGAAAGCCGCCGCGAAGAGGTACGGAAGCTTGAATATGAAAGACTGAAGCAGATGACCTTTTATTCTACTACGAATAATTGTCTGAGGGATTTCATATTAAAGTATTTCGGAGAGAAGCAGAAGGGCTGGTGCGGCAAATGCTCCAACTGCCTTACGCAGTATTATACCGCAGACGCCACCGTACAGGCGCAGAAGATACTCTCGTGCATAGCGAGATCGGGACAGAAATACGGCAGACAGATGATAATCGAGATACTCAAGGGCGGAGAGAACAGCAGGATCAAAAACGCAGGGCTTGACAGGCTGACTACCTTCGGCATAATGAAGGACGACAGCGAGAACTTTATAAGAAGCGTAATGAGCAGCCTTGAAAATGAGGGCTATATATACTCCTCTGCGGGGGAATATCCCGTATTGAAGCTTCTTCCTCCGTGCGACGATCTGCTGAGGGGCAGGATCAAATTCGAGCTGAAGCTGCCGAAGGACAAGCAGCCCGCCGTCAGGAAACCGCGTGAACGCAATGCTCCCGAAGGCGGCGCGGATATAGAGCTGTATGTCCGTCTGCGTGAGCTTCGCCGTCAGCTCGCTGCTAAGGAAGGCGTACCGGCGTATGTCATATTTTCAAACGCAACGCTCATGGATATGTACTATAAGCAGCCCACAACGGACGAGGAATTTCTTGAGGTATCGGGCGTAGGCACATATAAGCTCAGAAGCTACGGCAGAGCTTTTATGGCAATAATAAAGGACTATCGGAAAAAGAAACGGAGCTGAATCATACGAGCCGCCGCACCGCCTTCAGGTGCGGCATTTTTAACTGTTTTTCAGGCTCTGTGCCGCAAAAAATATAAATTATTTACATTTTTCCACTTTACACAGGGGATAAAAAGTGCTAAAATTATGATTGGTACAGTACAGTGTGCTGTATCCGATCCATTGTATTCTTTAAGATTATGCACGGTTTGATGCAGATGATCTTAAAATAAAAAAGGAGGAAAAAAACCTATGGCAAGAAAAATGAAAACCATGGACGGCAATAACGCTGCTGCTCACGTAGCCTATGCGTTTACCGAGGTCGCAGGTATCTACCCGATCACCCCGTCCAGCCCTATGGCAGACTACGTTGACCAGTGGTCCGCTCAGGGTCTCAAAAACATCTTCGGAACTACCGTTAAGGTTTCCGAGATGCAGTCCGAAGCAGGCGCGTCAGGTACCGTTCACGGCTCCCTCAACGCAGGCGCCCTCACGACCACCTTCACGGCTTCTCAGGGTCTGCTTCTTATGATCCCCAATATGTATAAGATAGCCGGTGAGCTTCTTCCCGGCGTGTTCCACGTTTCGGCACGCTGCGTAGCTTCTCATGCTCTTAACATCTTCGGCGATCACTCGGACGTTTATGCGTGCCGTCAGACAGGCTTTGCAATGCTTGCAGAGACCAATACGCAGGAGGTCATGGACCTTGCTCCCGTAGCTCATCTTGCAGCTATCGAGGGCAGAGTACCCTTCATCAACTTCTTCGACGGCTTC
>CACWNZ010000034.1 GCA_902762335.1 uncultured Ruminococcus sp.
TAAAGTGGCGGTTGTCCGACAGGGAGAGTTCTACTCTGCTGCTGATGTAACCACCCGTGACGTTGAACATCTTTGAGGCGTCTCTGTTGGGCGTTGTCGAGAACGAGAGGGCGTTGTTGTCGGTAAAGTAGACGTAAAGCGGGGTGGCGCCGTCAAATATGTCGGTTATCTGCTTTGCGCGCATGAATTCGGTACTCTCGGCGGAGGGTACGCGAAGATACAGACCCCTTTTTGCTTTTGAATGCTGTTCGGGCGCGGTGTCGCTCTGAGCACCGCTTACCTGAGAAACGGACTTTGGGGCAATGAGAAGGTCGTTGCAGATAAGCTTGGTCTCCTCGTCCTCGCGGGTGCTTACGGTGCCTTTTATCCTGAGGATAGCGCCCTCCTGAAGTATACCGCCGTATCTGCCCAGAGTGTCTGGGAAAACTATCATTTCCATAGAGCCGTATTTGTCTTCTATATCTACGAACGCCATTTGCCTGTCGTTCTTGGTGGATTTGAGCTTTACCTTGCGGATTATCGCAAAGACGTCGGTCTTTTTGCCGTCATAGTAGCTGCCGTCTTCGTTTTCGGCTATCTCGTTTATCCTGTCGGCGTGTACGGCGCGTATAACCTCGTCGTATTCGGAGAGAGGGTGACCCGTAAGGTAAAGACCCGCGCTGCTTTTTTCCATTTCAAGCATATCGGATAAGGGAAATTCGGTAACGTTGGGGAGAACGGGCTCGCCTGCGCTCTTGTTGCCCGACAGACCGAAGAAATCGAGCTGACCGTTTATATTCCGGTTTTTCTCGGACGAAACGTAGTCGAGCACCATATCGACGGATACGAGCATCTGTCTGCGGTTGGCGCCCAGACCGTCAAGAGCGCCGCTTTTTATCAGGCTCTCTACCGCTCTTTTGTTCAGCTCCTGTCCGTATACACGGCTGCAGAAGTCGTAGAACGAGGTAAAGGCGCCGAATCGCCTTTCGCGCAGGAGCTTTTCGATAAGTCCTCTGCCGAGATTCTTTATAGCCATAAGTCCGAAGCTTATGCTGCTGCCGTTTACGGTAAAGCCGAGCTCGCTCGTATTGACGTGGGGTGGAAGCACCTTGATACCGCAGCGGGCGCATTCGTCGATATATACGGCGACCTTGCCCGAGTTGTCGAGTACGCTGGTGAGCAGGGCGGCAAGGTACTCGCAGGGATAGTGATATTTAAGGTAGGCGGTCTGATATGATATGAGCGCATAGCAGGCGGCGTGGGATTTATTGAAGGCGTAGGATGCGAAGCTCTCCATTTCGGCAAATATCTGCTTTGCCGTCTCTTCGGGAACTCCCCTTCTTATACAGCCGTCCACGAGGATATTGCCCTCATCATCGGCAAGACCGTAGATAAAGACCTTTTTCTCCTCCTCCATGACGCTCTTTTTCTTTTTGGACATGGCTCTGCGGACTATATCGGCTCTGCCGAGAGAATATCCCGCAAGAGAGCGGAATATCTGCATTACCTGCTCCTGATATACTATGCACCCGTAGGTGACCCTGAGTATAGGCTCGAGCAGGGGATGTTTATAGGTGACCTTTTCGGGATGGTGCCGGTTTTCGATATAACGGGGTATAGAGTCCATGGGACCCGGGCGGTAAAGTGATATAACGGCGATGATGTCCTCAAGATTCTCGGGTCTGAGCTGAGTGAGGACGTTTTTCATGCCCGCCGATTCAAATTGGAACACGCCCTCGGTATTTCCTGCCGAGAACATCTCATACACGCCCTTGTCGTCGTCGGGAATGCTCTCTATGCTGAAATCCGGTACGGTCTTTCTTATGGATCCCTCCGCATCGTGAAGGACGGTGAGATTGCGCAGACCGAGAAAATCCATTTTGAGAAGCCCCAGCTCGTCCAGCGTAGTCATGGTGAACTGCGTTACCGTAGCGCTGCCGTTTTTTGCAAGGGGAACGTAGTCGCTTACGGGCTGTTCGGTAATTACAACGCCCGCCGCATGGGTGGTCGTATTTTTCGGCATACCCTCAAGCTTCATGGCGGCGTCGATGAGCCGTTTCGTGTCGGGGTCCTCTTCGTACGCGGCTTTTAGCTGAGAAGATATGCCGAGAGCCTTTTCTATAGTCATGCCGAGGTCCGAGGGGATCAGCTTAGCAGTTTTGTCGCACATCGTGTAGGGAAGCCCGAGAGCCCTGCCCACGTCACGCACGGCGCCTCTTGCCGCCATTGTGGAAAAGGCGGCTATCTGAGAGACGTGATCGCTGCCGTATTTTCTTATAACGTAGTCTATTACCTCCTGCCGTCTGTCCTTGCAGAAATCCACGTCGAAATCGGGCATACTTACTCTTTCGGGGTTCAGGAATCTCTCGAAAAGCAGGTCGTATTTAATGGGGTCGATGCCCGTTATGCCTATGCAGTAGGCGGCAAGACTGCCCGCGCCCGAGCCTCTGCCCGCGCCAACGGGTATGCCGCTGCTTTTGGCATAGCTGACATAGTCGTTTACTATGAGGTAGTAATCGACGTAGCCCATTGAGGAGATCGTTCTGATCTCGTATTCAAGGCGGTCGATGAGAGATTTGTCGGGCTTGTCGCCGTAGCGCCTGTAAAGCCCCTTATAGCATTCCTCACGGAAATACTCCGTGTGATCTTTTCCGTCGGGAACGTCAAAATGCGGGAGCCTCAGCTTGCCGAATTCAAATTCTACCTGACAGCGCTGCGCTATTTTTTCGGTATTGTCGGCGGCCTCGGGATAAGAGGGGAAGAGAGCGCGCATCTCCTGCTCCGATTTGACGTAGAACTCATCGGTCGGGAATCTCAGCGGATTATCTGAATCCCCTGTGGTGTTGGTCTGTATGTTTATAAGTATCTCCTGTATTTTGCTGTCGTCGCGTTCGATATAGTGACAGTCGTTGGTCACCACAAGGGGAATATCGCATTCCTTGGCAAGCCTTATAAGCAGAGGGGCTATTCTTTTCTGCTCGGCTATTCCGTGATCCTGAAGCTCTATGAAGAAATTTCCCTCTCCAAATATTCTTTTATATTCAAGGGCGTATTTTCCCGCGCCTTCATAGTCTCCTGCCATAAGCGCCGACGGGATATCTCCCGCAAGACAAGCCGAAAGCGCGATCAGTCCCTCGTGGTACTGCTCAAGCTGTTCAAGATCGACCCTCGGCTTGCCGTAAAAGCCCTCGGTCCACGCAAGGGAATTCAGCTTTATCAGATTGTGGTAGCCCGTTTCGTTTTCGCAGAGAAGAACGAGGTGACGGCTTTTTCTGTCGAGGTCGTGCATCCTGTCGGTGTGCTTGCGGGGAGATATGTACATCTCGCAGCCTATAACGGGGTGAATGCCCTGCTTTTTCGCTTCTTTATAGAAATCTATAACGCCGTACATAGCGCCGTGATCGGTTATTGCCACTGAGCTCATGCCGAGCTCCTTTATTTTTGCTATAAGCTCCTTTATCCTGCACGCGCCGTCAAGCAGACTGTATCCGGTGTGTACGTGAAGATGTGTAAAGCCCATTGTTTGCTCCTTTCAATTATTCCTGAAATACATATAAAGCTGACATTTTATCATGCCGTTGTAAAGCTTTCTTCTTTTGTCCGCGGGTCTGCCGAAGACGGTTTCAAAGCCGTCGTCGGGGCAGATTATACTGTAGCTGAAGCCCTGCTTTTTTATGAATTTTTCGCCCATAGTCTTGTACAGTTCTCTTGCCCTTTCTATGTCGAGCAGTCTTTCTCCGTAGGGCGGGTTGCAGATAACGGCGGCTCTCTCGAAGTCAAGCCCGAGATCCCTGATATCCCTCACCTCGGCGTGAATGCGGTCCGCCACGCCTGCCTTTTCGGCGTTCTCAAGTGTCAGAGCGACGGCGTTTTCGTCTATATCATAGCCGTATGCCTGAAACTCCGCATCGTGTCTTATCGCATCGAGAGCTCTCTGTCTTTCCTCTGCCCACACGGACGAGGGTATGACCGACCATTTCTCTGCGGAGAAGCTTCTTCTTAAGCCGGGCGCGATATTCAATGCCTTGAGAGCCGACTCGATAAGTATTGTACCCGACCCGCAGAAGGGATCCACGACCGTGCTGAAGGGTCTTACTCTTGAAAGCTCAGCCATAGCCGCGGCAAGAGTTTCCTTAATGGGCGCCTCGGTGGAATTGGCGCGGTAGCCTCTTTTGTGCAGACCCGTGCCGGAGGTATCGAGCAGGATACTGCAGTTATTTTTTATTATGAGAAACTGTATCTGATGCAGACTGCCTGTTTCTTCAAGCCATGAGGCGCCGTATTTTGAGCCGAGTCTTTTTGCCGCCGCCTTTTTGATTATCTTCTGACAATCGGGTACGCTGGTGAGCTTAGAGCTTACGCAGTGACCCTTTACGGGAAAGGAATCCCTTTCTCCGATAAAGCTCTCCCACGGTATTTTATTTACCCCCTGAAAGAGATCCTCAAAGCTGTATACGGGGAACTCTCCTAAGAGTATCTGTATCCTCTCGGCATATCTTGAGCAGATATTTGCCCTTGCGAGGGTATTGAAGTCTCCTTCAAACAGCACCCTTCCGTTTTCCGCGCGGACGTTCTCTATCCCGAGTCTTTTCAGCTCATCGGCGCACAGTCCCTCAAGCCCCATAAGGCACGGGGCGCAAAACTGCAGTTTATTCATATCTTTCCCTCCGGTATTCTTATTTGTCTATCATTGTATAACAACGACCGCCAAAAATCAATCCTGCGCGCCGCGGCTTTCTTTCGGTATCATAATTTATACCCGCGCCCATGCTTTATAGTCGTATTCGCGGCGATAATGCTTAGATCATCGTTGAAGCGGAACGCGAAATTGGCAGCGGCGCATGGCTGTATTTCCGGCGATCAGTCAGGTTGTACCGTGACCGGAGAGAGAGCGGGGCGCAGACACCCCAATTATAATTCCTTGTGGTGTACTGCGCCCGCAGTATTTACGATCGATCGCCGCTCAGCAGTCTTGCGGACGTGTCCGGATCGAGCCTTTCTATGCTGTCAAGCCTGCGGGTTATCTGTCTCGTTCTTACGCCTACAAGCCTTTCAAGACTGTCCTCGGTCTTTCTCAGCCTGTCCTGAGCTTCGCTGAGGGCAGCTTCAAATTTTGAGAACTCTGTTTTTACCGCGCCGAGTATGTTCCATACCTCACCGCTGCGCTTTTCTATCGCAAGGGTGCGGAAGCCCATTCGGAGTGAATTAAGCATTGCTGCCATTGTCGACGGACCCGCAACGTTTACTTTGAAGGTGCGCTGAAGCTCCTCTACGAGCCCTCGCGTGCTGACGATCTCGGCATACAGACCCTCAAAGGGCAGAAACATTATCGCAAAGGGTGTGGTATAGGGCGGCGAGATATATTTTTCGCTTATGTCGCGGGCGCATTTCTTTACGGCATCGATGAGAGCTTTTTTTGAGGCGGCAATAAGAGCCTTGTCGCCGCTCTCGCAGGCATCCTGAAGATGAGCGTAGGTATCGCCGTTGAATTTGGAATCTATGGGCAGATATACCGTTTTGCCGTCCTCTGCGCCGGGCAGACATACGGCATATTCCACACGGTTGGCGCTGCCGGGAACAACTGCGGCGTTTTCTTCATACTGACCCGGAGAGAGTATATCCGAGAGGATCGCGCCTAACTGTACCTCGCCGAGAGTTCCTCTCGTTTTCACGTTGCTGAGCACCTTTTTAAGATCTCCCACGTCACGGGCGACAGCCTGCATCTCGCCGAGTCCCTTATATACCTGTTCAAGCCTTTCGCTGACGAGCCTGAAGGATTCGTTCATCTTCGTTTCAAGCGTTTTCTGAAGTCGCTCGTCAACCGTACCTCTTATCTGCTCAAGCTGCTTTGCGTTGTCCTCGCGTATCGCTCTGAGCTGAGCGTCTACCGAGTCGCGTATGCTGCCGAGCGTGGTCTGGATATTCACCTCAAGCGTTCCGAGTCTCGTTTCTATGCTCCTGAGCTGATTTATAAGACTTCTGTCCGCCGCGCCGAGCTTTGCTTCAAGCATAGACGACACGCCCGCAAGCTGCTCCCTCTGTGCCGACAGCATAAGCTCAAGCTGCTTCATCTGCGCCTGTGAGCTCTGTGTCTGACCCGCCCTGAGCTGCTCGCCGAGCTGCATCATACTGCCGTTCATGCTTTGCGCGAGCTCCGTCCGAAGCATCGCCTGAGAGCTTTTCAGCTCATTTTCAAGCGCCGCTATCCTTTCGGTGAGCTTTTCCGTATCGCGGCTGACGGGCGGCTCTCTTCTGCGGTCGAGTATCATCATGACTGCCAGAAGCACGAGAACTGCTCCGCTCAATATTACAGATACCGTTTCCATATTATACCTTCCTTTCTGCATCTGTTTTCTATCATTATAGCAGTGCCGCGCGTCTCACGCAAGACGGCGGCGTTCGCTTGGGAAATATTTTACCCCATATCTCCTTTGCGATAATTTTACGCTGAAATATAGAATTATTGCTTTTAACGCTTGATTATTCAGTGCAAAAATACTATAATAATTATGTATCGCCTTCGGGCGGCGCAAATTATCAGGCTGTGAGGTGGTTTAACGTGAGTCCCGATCCTACAGACAAACAAAGCAGAATAACACAAAAAACGGGGGACACACGGAAGAGGTGCGCGCCCTTGTAAAGAAAAGGGGCGTATGCCATGATAAGCTTTTACAAGACGATAGACGGAAAGATAGAAGAGATAGAAAAATACGAGCAGGGCTGCTGGGTGAACTGCATTTCGCCTGAGGACGAGGAGGTACAGTATCTTCTTGATACCTTCAGGATACCGCCCGAGCTCATGCGGTCGGCGCTTGACGAGGAGGAGTCGTCGCATATCGACAGCGAGGACGGCACTACTCTTATAATCATAGATGCGCCCGTCGTCGAAAAGGTCAATCAGAATATCACCTATTCTACCATGCCTATAGCCATTATGATAACCGATAAGAACGTCATAACCGTCGCGCTCAGCGAGAACTCCGTTCTCAGCGAATTCTCCGAGGGCGTGGTAAAAAACGTTATAACGGGCTATAAAACGCATTTCGTGCTGCATATCATGCTGAGAATGGCGACAAAGTATCTTCAGTATCTCAAGCAGATAGACAAGATAAACAACCGCATTGAGCGTGAGCTCAGACGTTCGGCGCAGAATAAGGAGCTGCATCAGCTGCTTGATATAGAGAAGTCGCTCGTGTATTTTTCGTCATCGCTTAAGGCGGACGAGCTTACTCTTGAAAAAATAATGCGCGGCAGATATATCAAGCTCTATGACGAGGATCAGGATCTTCTTGAGGACGTGCTTATCGAGATAAAGCAGGCTGTGGATATGGCGGCGATACATCTTAACATTCTGACAGGCACGATGGACGTTTTCGCATCTATAATCTCAAACAACCTAAACGTCATAATGAAGATACAGGCGTCGCTGACGCTGCTCGTATCGGTACCTACGGTAATATCCGGATTTTACGGAATGAATATAGTAACGGGTCTGCCGATAGACGATTATTGGTGGTTCCCGGTGGCGCTCTCGGGCGTGCTGATGCTTGTAATGTACTTTATCCTTAAAAAGAAGGGAATGTTCTGAGCATACGCGCAGGAGCATTACAGAGGTGTTTTTATGAACGAAGAAAAGCTGTACCATATCGGAATAAGCAGATCCCAGGGCGCGAAATACGCCATACTTCCCGGTGACCCGGGCAGAGTAAAGCTTATAGCCGCCTATCTTGACGACCCGTGCGAGCTTGCGTCGAACAGGGAGTTCACTTCATACTGCGGCAAGCTCCTCGGCGAGCGGGTCATAGTTACCTCTACGGGCATAGGGGGACCTTCGGCGGCGATAGCGCTTGAGGAGCTGTGCGAGGCGGGCGTGAGATACGCCATAAGAACGGGCACCTGCGGGGGCATAAGCGAGGGAGTCATTCCCGGGGATATCATAATCCCGACGGCGGCGGTCCGCATGGAAGGGACCTCAAAGGAGTATGCGCCGCCGGAATTTCCTGCCTCGGCGGATTTCGGCGTTGTAAAGGCGCTTGCCGAGGCAGCCGCGAACAACGGCTTCAGGGTGCATACGGGAATAGTGCATAGCAAGGATTCCTTCTACGGTCAGCACAGTCCCGAAACGATGCCCGTAGAATACAGACTTAAAAACAAGTGGAGCGCATGGAAGCGGCTCGGCGTGCTTGCTTCGGAAATGGAGACCGCTGCGCTGTTCACCGTTGCCGCCGCAAGGGGAATAAAAGTCGGCTGCGTGCTTCACGCGCTGTGGAATCAGGAGAGGCGCAGCAAGGGCTATATCGACAGCGACGACTTCGACCTCTCGGCAGCCGTAAAAACGGCGGTAGATGCGATGAAGCTCATCATAGCCGGCAACAGACCGCTTGAGCAGGCATCGGGTTCCGCCGCTGCTGAGTTCGAAAAGACGGACAGCGTACCCCATGACGGCGCGCAGAAGGCGCCGATCGGCGATGAGCCCCTATCCGCGATTACAGGCTCCGCATCGGAAGAGACCCCCGCCGTGACTGCCCCCCGCAAACGAATGGTAGCGGTGGTGGGACCGACGGCAACGGGAAAGACGGATCTTGCGATAAAGCTTGCGCAGCTTTATGACGGCGAGATAATATCGGCGGATTCCATGCAGATATATAAGGGTATGGAGATAGCGAGCGCCAAGCCGACAGAGGAGGAAATGCAGGGCATACCGCATCATCTGATGAGCTTTATATCACCGAGCGATACCTTTTCCGTATCCGACTACGTCCGTCTTGCATCGCAGGCGATAGACGACGTCATATCAAGAGGAAAGCTGCCGATACTCTGCGGCGGGTCGGGACTGTATATCAGGTCGCTTATAGAAAACGTCACCTTTGCGCCCGACAAGCCCGACGAGCAGCTCCGTGAGGAGCTCAATGAGAGATACGAGAAGGAGGGCGGCGAAGCCCTGCTTGAGGAGCTGAGGGAGTTCGACCCCGAAACGGCTGATAAGCTCTCGCCCAACGACGGCAAAAGGATAATCCGCGCGATAGAGATTTATCGCTCTACGGGCATAACCATGAGTCAGCACGTTTCGCTGTCAAAGCTTGAGCCCTCGCCTTATGACGTTATAGCTATAGGACTTACCTTTGCGGACAGACAGAATCTCTACGAAAGGATTAACAGGAGAGTAGACGTCATGCTCGAGAGGGGACTTCTTAAGGAGGCGGAAAACTTCTATTCTTCAGAGAAAAGCGTTACTTCATCTGCGGCTATAGGCTATAAGGAGCTAAAGCCCTATCTTGACGGCAGGATAACCCTTGAGGCGGCGGCGGAGAAGCTGAAAATGGAGTCGCGCAGATAT
>CACWNZ010000035.1 GCA_902762335.1 uncultured Ruminococcus sp.
TGTCTGTCCTGCTGATTCTTCTGTGCGTGTTTGCTGCGAATATAACTTCCGGTGCGAAGAATCCTGATCTGCAGGTAATTCCTGCCGGAAACCGTTATCAGGAGGCGCCTGTCAACCTTCAGCCTGTGATTGACAAAGCTGCCGAGGAATAGTTATAATTTTTGTAGTGGTCGATACAGCCTTTTGTAAACGTATTTATCTGATAAATAAGGAGGATCATAATGGAGCCGAAAGCCAAAAATTATGACGAAGCAGCTGTAGAATGTGTAAAAGAGCTTACGCAGGAAGATATTGAGTGTTTTCGTATGCATATTGATTACTATGAACATCATTTCGAGTATGGACTGTATCTCAGAAATAGATATTTTTATTTAGTAGAAGACAACTTTTTGGGAGATTTTATCCGAGACGGAATGGGTGAAGCTATTTATTTCAAAATGCTTCCGCTGATCTTTCCCGAGTTTAAAGGGTATGAAAAGCTCATAAGAAGAATAACAATATCACCGTTTGATGACCTTAATGCGAATTATAATCTGAAGTACGGCAAAAATTTTCTCGTCGATATTAAACCCGAGAAGTATTTTTTGATTCCGGAAGATGCACCGCAAGGTGAAAAGGAATTTAAGATCTGGTGTGAAAAACAAAGGCAGGAAGATAAAGAATATTCTCTTGCGATAGCCGAGCGTATCTGGGAATATGATAAATTCAGGAAAACCGCAATACAATTAGGTTATTCGGAAAACGAAATAGAAGATACACATAAACTATGTGTTGGGCTTATCGAAGAAAAAGAGGTTTTTGTTCCTTTGGAAATTCTGTTTGCTAAAAAAGAAGCGCCGGGATCCATTAATGCAATGACGGCATATCCCAAAATGATAGAATGGTTGTTTTCTAAAGACGAATCAATAATAAAGCTGCTCCCGCAATATATTAAATAGTAATGGCGGCTCTTAGAGCATCGACCCGTGCAGCAGATTTTATCGACGGATCGCTTTCGGGTGACCGCAGCATAGCTATAGAGGCTGCCCGCTGCAGTACGAATCATCTTATGTTTAGTTTTGTTTTTTTCAAGCAGTTTAATGATGATGACGAGATAGTGATGCTTGCGCTTGAAGCAAACGGCGCCAATATCTGCTATGCATCTGAGCGGATCAGGGGAGACTATGATATGGCTGTGTTTGCTCTGACACACCAAAGGATGGGCTACCCGGCAGTTGCATACAAATCTCTTTCGCCGGAGCTGAGGAGCCGCAAAGATCTTGCCATGCTGGAGCTGCAGGCACCTGATCCCTCTTTAAAAGGCTTTACCGATCAGCTGCTTGATGATGAAGATATCGCGCTGAAGCTCATTGATGATAAGCATTTCCATCCGGTGTATTATATGAGTGACCGAATCAAGCGTAAATACCTTGACAGGCTGCCCGATTATATGCAGAAGAATATAAGAAGAGAACTGAAAATTGAGGAATAACGGCTTTTCACGCATGGCTGACAGAAATACAGGAATTCAGACCCTGTGCCGTGAAAACGCCTGACCGTGTTACAAAAAACTCCCCCGAACGCATATCTGTGTCGTTCGGGGGAATTTGTCAACGGTTTATCAATAGCGGGAGTCCGCATCGTATTTTCTTATCCGTTTATTTGCTTTGGCGTTCAGCACAAGGCATAGAACAAGGGCAGCAGCGGGCAGCAGAGCCGCGATTATCCATACGGCGATAATGCCGCCAGAAACGCCGCCGGCGCTGTCAGCCGATGCTTCGGCGGGCTGTGAGGGCTGCGGCTGTGAGGGCTGCGGCTGTGAAGTTTGTGGTTGTGAGGTTTGCGGCTGCGAGGGCTGTGACTGTGACGGTTCGTATTGAGAGGGGTCCCAAGCGGATGAATAGAAGCTTTCTGTCATTTCGCCCAATCTGTCAATATCGTAAAGCCCCGTGTAATCAACGGCGCCTGTGCCGTCGTAAGATACTGTGGTAAGATTAACGTCTGTCGCGGCTCCGCTGTCAACATCATCGCCGTTTTTGTCAATGAACTTGGAGCTGCTTGAAATAGCAAAGGGTAACTGCTCGGCGGTGTAGAAAAGTCCTACAGAGCAGGTGCCGCCGCCGCTTCTTTCGCCAAATACGGGAATGCCGCTGTCCTTCGCCATTACGGGAAGGAGATTGCCGCAGGAGAAGGAATTGTGCGAGCTGAGCACTGCGAACTCAAGGTCGTAGCTGACGTCCTTGTCGGCATCATCGAAGTTGCCGTCAAGGTTGAAGTCAAAATAACCCTTAGATTCGTCTATCTCTCCCGTGAGGGTATCGAGCCCGCTCATTGAAACTATATTTGTATGAAGCTCCTTGTTTTTCATAAGACCGAGCATATAGCAAAGCACTGCCTGACTGCCGCCGCCGTTGCAGGATACGTCGACAACAAACTTCTTTATGCCGTTGTCTACTGCATAGTCGAGCGACCATTTGAAGGCATCTACGGCGGTATCTACAAAGCTGTCAAAGACGAATACTCCCGTGTCTCCGCTGCGCAGGAAGGACACCTTTTCGTCGCCGTCCCATGTCTTTACGGTCTGATACTTTGAATACTGCGCGCTTCTTACGCTGCTCAGCGAGTTCATGTCATTCAGCGTATTGAGCGAATAGGTCGCGGAAAGCGTGAGCTGAGCAGCGTCCTTGTTCATCGGGTCCCTTGCCTTCTGTATCACGTCAAGGGCAACGGGGGAGCTCAGATTTTTTTCAACGTCTACAAGGCAGACGTTGAAGGCGGTGTGTCCGCCGTCCCAGAAAATGCCTGAAAGATAGCACATGGCAAAGACGAGATCGGTCTTATCGGACGAAAGAAGAAGCTGCTTTGCTCTGCGCGTATCGTCGCTGTATTCGTCAAGGGTCTTGTCAAAGCCCTTCTGCTGCATAGATGAGGCGACAGCCGACTTTGAGGGGCAGCCGTAGAAGTTATCCATGACGAAGCAAAGCTCGTTATAGGTAAAGGTCACCATTTCGGGGCTTCGCGCAGTGCTCTCATAAACCGAGGCTCTGTTGACGTAGCTTTTGCCGGAGAGCTCGTCTGAGGTATGCACGAAGTAAATGCAGCCGTCACAATACTCTCCTGCATTATAGCTGTCAAAGTAAATGTCCGAGAGCGTGGTCAGCGGGAAATACGCCTTGCCGTCCGCTTCTATAATGTCAATGCCGTATGCGCCGAGGTCGAGGGTCAGGCTGACGTCCTCATCCTTGACGGTATCTATCGGCTTGCAGTAGGCCGCCTCAAGCATGGTGCCTTCCTTTACCGGCTGAATGGTATTGAAGTACTTATCTATCGCATCGTAATGGATAGTATCATTCGCGGTGTTGACTATCATTTTGCCGTTTTTATTTGAAACGGAAAAGGTACCGTCAGCGTTTTTCCTGCCTGTGAAGCTGCCGTCCGTTATGGTGCTCAGATAATCCTCTGCGGTAATATACGGCACGTCGGGCAGGCTGCTGCTGAAAACGCAGGATATAGTACCCGTCTTGTCATTGCTGAAGATATAGGTCTTCAGCTCCTTTCTGACTATGCCGTCGGGCGCTGCGCTTACCGTCATAGGAGCGGCAGTGCAGACCGCAAGCGCAGCCGATAGAAAGATACTCAGAACGGAATGCATCTTTTTCATAATAAGACTCCTTTGTTTGTAATATTTTATGCCGCTGTATCGTATCCCGGCGGCTGTTATTTTTCTTCGTGGTCGGGGCTGCCGTCTTTATTTTCGGCGGGTCCTTTTCTTTTCTTCACGGCTATAATAACGGCTATGACCGCTATAACGGCAATGGCTGCGGGAACAGCAATATATGACCACAGCATATTGCCCGCGCCTGCCTGTGAAGATGAACGGTTGTCGTCTGATGAGGCGGCGGTGTCGGAGGTGCTGTCATCTGCGGCGCTGCTGTCCGCGGAGGCGTAGTGTTTTGCGGTCAGTTCGCCGAGATTATCAAGGTCATAGAAATCCGAATAATCCAATTGTTTGTTTCCGTCGTCGTCATGAGTGATATTTGTCAGCTTTATATCTACCTTAGCGCCCAGATCAATATCCTCGCCGTCCTTGTTGATATTCTTATAATAGCATGACAGCGTATAGGGGAGAAGCTCGGCAGTATAGCTGCGGCACACACCGCAGGAGCCGCCGCCGCTTTCTTCTCCGAATATCGCAATGCCGTTGTCGGCAGCGAGCGCGGGAAGAAGATTTCCGCATGAAAACGAATAATGGGAGGCGAGCACCGAAAAATTGAGGTCGTAGGAGATGTCTCAATCCGCCTCGCCGAATTTGCCGTCAAGGTTGAGGTCGACCGAATAGCCCTGTTCTGTCACTCTTTCGGTAAGCGTGTTGAGTGAACTCATCGATATATAATTGGTATGATTATCCTTGCTTGTCATTGCGGCGAGCATATAAGCGGCAACAGGAACAAGCCCGCCCGTATTGCATGAGACGTCAACGATGAAATTCTTTATGCCGTTCTCCACGGAATAGTCAAGCGCCCACTTGAAGGCGGGTACGGCATCGCTCAGAAAATTGTTGAATATGAAAACGCCCGTATCTCCGCTGCGTATAAATGAAGCCTCTGACATTCCTTCCCATGTCTTCACCGTCTCATATCGTGAATAATCCTTCGCTCTCTGCTCTTTGAGCATATCAATGCTTTCTTTATTCCACTGACTGTACTGCTCCGCCTGCTTTATTACCGAAACGTCCTTGTCGGTTTCGTCCTTTACCTTTTCGGACAGGATTGTCCCTACCGGCGAATCATTGTAGTATGCCAACAGCTCGGAGCTGCCGAGGAAAAAGTTTGTATGACCGCCGTCGTAAAAAAGATAGGTCAGGTAGTACATACCTACAATAAAGTCGGACATTTTATCCGAGAGAAGAAGCTCCTTTGCCCTTCGCGACTCGTCGCTGTATTCATCGAGGGTCTTGTCAAAGCCCTTTTCGGCTACAGAGGCGGCAAGTTTTGCCGTTGCCGGACGGCCGTAGAGCTTATCCATTACAAAGCAAAGCTCTCTGTACGTATAGTCAGCCGTTTCAGGACTGCGCTCGTTTTTTGCATAGACAGATGATCTGTCGTAATATGAGCTGTTGGTGAGCATATCGTCATCCGTGTGGACGAAATAGATGCACCCGTCGCAGTATTCGCCCGAATTGGAAACCGCTAAAAACAGGTCTGATATTGTGGTAAGCGGAAAATATGCCTTGCCGTCTGATTCTATAAGGTCAATGCCGTAGGCGCCGAGATCTATCGTCAGATCCTTTGCGCCCTCATTGTCTGTCGCTTCGAGAGTGCGGACATAGTTGACGGTATTGAGGATAGCGCCTTTGGAACGGGGTCTTAATCCTGCAAAAAAATCGTTATCTGCGCCGAAAAATATCGTGTCCTTTTCGGTATCGACTATCATTTTACCCGTTGCTCCCGTCACCGTAAAGGTACCGTCGGGGTTTTTCGCTTCGGGAAAGCCTAAAGACGTAACGCAGCCGAGATAATCCCCGGCGGTTATATACGGAACGTCAGGCAGCTTATCGCTGAAAATACAGTTGAGCTTTGTGGTGTCGTCCATGCTGAAAAGATAGGCGGTAAGCTCTTTTTTTGTCAGCCCGTCATTTTCCGCATGAGCCGTAAGCGGTGCGGCGCAGCCTGCGGTTATCGCCGCCGAAAGAATAATGCTAAGAAGGCTATGGATCCTTTTCATAGATTTCACTGTCCCTTCTTCACGGTGATCAGTTTATAATAGAATTATAACATAATCTTTTAAAAAATACTATCGGAATTATCCGATTTTCGTGAAGCAGGCAAGAAATACCGATACGGGATCCTTTCTGTGCAGAACTATAGCCCCATGCGCCTGCGGCAGTATGTCGCACACTTTTTCGCACTCAACTTCGTTGTTATTTCATACTTCTACGCCGCGGATACGGCTTATACAGCATGGGCGCGGGCATAAAAGTTTGATACCGAAAGAAAGTTGTGCCGCGAACACGGCACCGGCGGCTCGCCGGAGGTTGAAGTGAGGGAAGGGGTGTGGTATAATAGCAGACGGAGTTTTCCGAAAGGGAAAGACAAGAAACGGGAGTGGAGAGAATGAAGTCAAGGATACTGAATATGCTGAAGGAAGCGGACGGATACGTTTCGGGAGAAAAGCTCAGCGATGAGCTGGGGATAACGAGAAGCGCGGTCTGGAAGCATATCACAGCGCTGCGTGATGAGGGCTACGGGATAGATTCCGTGAGGAACAGAGGATACCTGCTGAGATACGAGCCCGACCTGCTTTCTGCGGAAAAAATATCGCAGGGACTTGATACCGCCGTCGTCGGCAGCAGTGTTATAACGCTGAGAACGACAGACAGTACAAACGAGGAGATAAAGCGCCTTGCGCGCGGTGGAGCAGCTAACGGTACGGTGGTGACCGCAGAGGAGCAGACCGCAGGCAGAGGCAGGTTCGGCAGGGCATGGAGCTCGGGAAATGACGGCGGACTGTATTTCTCTTTCCTGCTCAGACCCGAGCTGCCGCCCTCGGATATTGCATCAATAACTCTTGCCGTGGGCTATGCGGTGTGCCTTGCGCTAAGAGAGCAGTGCGGCATTGATGCAAAAATTAAGTGGCCCAACGATATAATAGTCGGCAGCAGAAAGCTGTGCGGTATCCTTACGGAAATGGCGGCGCAGAGCGACCGCATAGATTACGTTATCCCCGGGATAGGCATAAACGTGAATAACCGCAGCTTTCCCGATGAGATAGCGTCAAAAGCGACGTCGGTATATATCGAAACGGGCAGGGAGACCGACCGCAGCGTTCTGCTGAGGGAAATACTTAAAAAGCTGGACGAAGTGCTCGGCAATTTTCTTATAAGCCTTTCTATAGACGATATAGAGCATTTCAAGAGTATATGCGCAACTATAGGCAGAGAGGTCACCGTTATACGGGGTGCGCAGAAGCTTAAAGGTACCGCGGGCAGTATCACCGCCTCGGGTGAGCTGATAGTGAGGACGGAGAACGGCGAGGAGCTTACCGTAAACTCCGGCGAGGTTACGGTGCAGGGTATTTACTGAAAGCGCTACAGCTCGGATCTGCGGCGCAGGCGTCCGGCATTTTCGCTCGATTCCGCCCATGGGTAATCTATCATATATTCGCCCTTGAAGGAATCGATCGCGGCAGTATCACCCGTAAGGACTCTGTAAAGGTCGCAGTCTATGCGCTTTCTGTTTACGCGCAGGGTGCGGTTTTGTTTAGCGGACCGATGCTGTCAGCGGGAATGGGCAGAGCATCAAGCTCGGCAGCTACGGAGCTGTCGTCACTGCGAACTTCGGCAATTCGCTGACCGACGCTAAATGGCTCGCAAACTGAATACGGGTGCCTCTCTGACAAAGCGCAGAGGGGCACTTTTTTCGCTTGTTTATAACTTATTCTTTTCTGCGGTGTTTACATTGCCGCCCGTTATATGGTAAAATAATATCGGCAGTAAAAATGAATACAGGAGGTGCTTATAATGCCAAAAAATTATAAGGAATACTATCTTATTTCGGGACGGCAGGCGGCTTTGCTGAGGGATTTCTATCTTGGGCTCGGCTACAACGAGGAACAGACGCGCAGACTCTGCAGCGAATGCTTCGGCGCCGAGATAATGACGGACAAGAATGAAAGAATGCGCTCGGTAAATTGGACTCCCCCAAGGCGTACTAAGGGCGGAAACAGCTCTGACGGCGGGATATTCAGCAGAATGTTCGGCGGAATGACATCTGCCTTTTCGTCAAAGAGATCTGCGGGAATGACAAGAGCCAAGAGCTCTGCAGCTATGTTTGATGACGGTCTTGGGGACGGTTATGCCGAGGCAAGGTGCGCTCCGATGATGGCAGGGGCTATGGCTCCGGTCATGGCAGAGGCGGAAGCAGGAATGCCTTTGCCGATGCCTCAGGCAGAGCCCGAATTCAACACCGCTGAGACGGAGGCGCCGAAGGAGAACGAGAGAACAAGCCCTCTCGATGAGTCGCAGCTCATCTTCTCGGCAAACGTCAATACTGCATCGTGGGGCTATGTTTCCGAAAGGCTGAGCACGGGCAAAGAGGTAGATCCCGATTTCGTCAGGATAGAGGAGATAATAAATTCCTACGGCTTCGAGCTAAAAAAGCCCGAGGGAGACGCGCCCTTCGAGCTGACCGTAGAGGGCGGCAAATGTCCGTGGAACAAGGACAGCGAGCTTATGTTCGTAGGAATAAAGGGCAAAAAGGCTGATGCCGGCGTAAAGCACAACCTTGCGCTGCTTGTGGACGTTTCGGGCAGTATGGATGATGAGTGGCTTTTGGTTCAGATGTCCGTCGCGGCAATAATGAGCAGGCTGGGCAAGGGCGACGTGGTATCCGTGATAGCCTACAGCGACTATACCGTCACGGTATCCGAAAAGACAGACTGCGCCGACAGGGACAAGCTCGTGGATATTATCCTTTCTATAGACGGCATAGGCGGCTGCACTAACGGCAGCGACGGTCTTGAAAAGGCGTATAAGTATATTCAGGATAATTTCGCCGAGGATAAGAACAACAGGGTATTTATTTTTACGGACGGAGATTTCAATTTCGGTGTAACGGGCAAGGGCGCGCTTAAGGATTTTATCTACAAAAAGCGTGAAACGGGAATATATCTTTCTATAGTCGGCTACGGAATGAGGAATTTCAAGGACGACAAAATGGAAGCCCTCGCCCGCAACGGCAACGGAAACTATACCTTTATATCAAACCCCTATGCGATAGAGGAAAACCTGTGGAAGAAGCTTGAGTCGGGTCTTATCACCGTGGCTAAGGACGTTAAGATAATGATAGAGTTCAATCCCAACTTCGTCAGCGAGTACCGTCTTATAGGCTACGATGCAAGACGGCTCACGAAGGAGGAATTCTACGATACCGAAAAGGCTGTTGACGGAATAGGCTCGGAGCATGAGGTGGTAGCTCTTGCGGAAATAAAAAGAGGCGCCGCCGCAAGGAAATATAAAAGCAGATACCTTGACACGACCGTTAAGGATACCGAAGGGGAATTCGCTTTCGTCGAGATACACTACAAAACGCCTGAGGGCGAGGATAAGATAATGACAAGGGTCATAACGCCCGAGGAGGCAGGCGTAGGAGGAGCCAATCTGAGAAAAGCGGCTCTTTTAGGCGGCTTCGGTCTGCTGATAAAGGATTCTGCATATAAAGGCGATATGGATAAGAAGCTGCTCGGCAAGCTTTATAAGGCGGAGCTTGAGGCCGAGAAAACAGACGAGCCGAAGCCTTACAGCCATCTTGATATTATTTCGAGAGTATTGAAATAATTGACAAAGAACAGTTCCCAAAAAGGAAAAAATGATGTATAATAGGAAAAGGCACAGCGTGCCGAGGAAAGGAGTAGATAAAAATGAACAAGCTGCTTGAGATACTGAGCAGGAATGCGGATTTTACGACGGAACAGCTTGCCGCCATGACGGGCGTTAGCGAGGACGAGGTAAAGGCTCAGATACAGGATTATAAGGACAAGGGTATAATATTGGGAACGACCGCCCTTATAAATTGGGATAAGGTACCCGATGCGGGAGTTACCGCCATTATAGAGCTCAAGGTAACACCCAAGCCCGAAACAGGCTTTGACGATACCGCAAAGATAGTGATGTCGTACGACAACGTGGAGAGCGTTTATCTTGCCGCGTCATCAAGATATGATCTTATCGCAACGGTAAAGGGCAGCACGATACAGGAGATAGCCGAGTTCGTATCGAAAAGACTTTCTACCCTTGATAACGTAATAGGCACGGCAACGAGCTTCGTGCTTACTCACTACAAGGCGGGCGGAGCGGCGTTCTGCGGCAGTGACGAGGATGAAGAGCAAAGGAGCATGATACTGTGATAGACTATTCAGGACTTATAAACGAAAAGCTCCGCAGCATAAAGCCCTCGGGAATAAGAAGATTCTTCGACATTGCAAACGAAATGGATCACGTCATATCCCTGAGTATCGGCGAGCCTGATTTTACTACCCCGTGGCACGTCCGTCAGGAGGG
>CACWNZ010000036.1 GCA_902762335.1 uncultured Ruminococcus sp.
AGTATGCCTACTATCAGCATAAGCACTATGAAGCTCGTACCGCAGCGCGGGTGAAAGCGGCTCTGCTTTCTCACGTTCTCCACGTTAAGCTCAAGCTCGTGCTCATAGCAGAATATCGTCTTATGCTCCGCGCCGTGATATTGGAACACTCTCTTTATATCCTTGTTAAGCGTTACGAGAGCCATATATATAAGGAAAAGAATTATCCTGAGTATTCCCTCAAACGCCGAGCGCCATATAATTGCGTCATTCAGGAACGGGAACGCCGATGAGAGCAGGTTGAACAGCCATGTCGGAACAAAAAAGAACACCGCAACGCAGAATATTATCGCAAGCACCATTGCCGCGCCCATTATAAAGCCGACAGCCTTCTCGCCGAAATGCTTGTCGAGCCATTTATCCACCTTGCTCATTTCCTCCTCAGGCACTTCCTCGCCCTCCATTGCCTTGTCGGCGGAGAGCATCAGCGCCTTATTGCCCGTAACGAGACTGTCTATCATTCCCGCAACGCCCCTGAGTATCGGCAGACGCAGCAGCTTATACTTTTTTGTAAGGTTGAGGGGCTGAATCTCCTCAAGTTCAATGCTGCCGTCGTTCTTTCTTATTCCGACGGTAGTCTTAAGCGGTCCCCTCATCATTATGCCCTCCATGAGCGCCTGTCCGCCGATAGAGGTTATCTTCTTTGTCTTCTCTCTTTTCATCTTTTACTCCTTCTGCTCTATTCTGCCGTTTCGGGAGCAGGATTTTCCTCTGCGGCAGGCTCCTCCTCACTGTCGGGCGGCAGTATGGGAATTTTGATAGTGACCGTCGTACCCACGTTTTCTATACTGTCTATATCGAGAGTTCCGTGGTGCAGCTTGATTATCTCATCTGCAACGGCAAGTCCTATTCCCGAGCCTCTGACGGTCTGGTTTGCCTTATAGAACTTCTGCTTTATCTTCGGCAGGTGCTCGGCAGGAATGCCGCAGCCGTTGTCGGCTATGATTATAACTATATAGCCGTCCGCCTGCTCTATGCTGATATTCACTACCCCGCCCTCAGAGCTGTATTTCAGGGCGTTGTCTATTATGTTTATGAACACCTGTCTGAGCCTGTTCCTGTCGCCCACGACTATAGGCAGTATCTCGGGCTCCTCATATACTATGTGCTTGTTCTCGGAATTCGCCCTCTCGCGCTGCATATAGATAGATTCGTCAAGCTCGGCAAGAATATCTATCTTGTCCATTATAAGCACCATTCTGTCCTGCTGTATCCTTGAGAAGTCGAGCACCTCCTCAACTATGCCGTTGAGCCTTTCGGTCTCCTTTATGATTATGCCCATGCCCTTCTGCATGGTCTTGAGATCGCGGAATCCGTCGAGCTGCATAGTTTCAGCCCAGCCCTTTATCGCCGTAAGCGGCGTTCTCAGCTCATGAGATACCGACGAGATAAAGTCGTTCTTCATTTTGTCGGCAGTACCCAACTCGCCCGCCATGTAGTTTATCGTGTCACACAGGTCGCCTATCTCATCGTCGTAGAACTTATTTATCCTCGCCTCAAAGTCGCCCTGAGCTATCCTCTTTGCCGTTGCGCTTATCTCCTGCACGGGGCGCACTATCGACCTTAAGAAATACGTGCTCGAAACGAAAATGAAGAACAGTATCACCACTCCGATAAGGCAGATAAACGCTATGGTTATGAATATCTTTCTGTCCGCCTCTTCAAGAGACACGACGTATCTTATTGCGCCCAGCTGCTCTCCGCTGTCGTCATAGATAACACGGGTCAGCGCCATTACGTTTTCGCCCGAGCTGAGACTTCCGTGCCAGTCGGCATACTGATCGGCAGATTTCAGAGCGGCGGTATAGTCGGGCATAGCCTGCTGATTGTCCGGCGCAAAGCCCGTTGAGGTGATGACCACCTGACCATTCTCGTTTATTACCATGAGCTCCATAAGCTCCTTGTCGGGAAAGTTCTCGACGTATACCCTTGCGGTGCGTATAAAGTCGTCCTGATCCTTGAATATATTAACAAGCTCGGAGGAACGTCCGTTAAGGATCTGACTTATACTGCTGTAATATGAATTCTGAATTATTATCGCAAAAGCGACTATCAGAACAAAAAGTATGACGAGGATCACGCCGAACGTATTTATCAGCCATCTTTTTGTAATACCTCTCAATTCCTGCGCCCCCTAAGCTCCCGTCGGAAAAATTTTAAGGCTCATGCAGTCTCCCATTTATAGCCGAGACCCCACACCGTTACTATGTACTTCGGCGATGAGGGGGTGTCCTCTATCTTCATGCGAAGGCGGCGGATATTAACGTCCACGATCTTTTCCTCGCCCACGTATGCCTCACCCCATACATACTTGAGTATGGCGCTCCTGTCGAGAGCCTTGCCCGGGTTAGAGAAGAAATACTCCATTATCTGGAACTCTACCTGTGTCAGCTCTATCAGCCTGCCGTTCTTCATGAGGGAGTGATTCTTGAGGTTGAGCACAAAGCTGCCCGACTGTATCTCCTCCTTGAAGTTGTTTTCGGAGCGCATCTCGGCAATGGCAAGCCTTCTGTAAAGCGCGTCTACCCTTGCGACAAGCTCCGTAGGACTGAAGGGCTTTGTTATGTAATCGTCCGCGCCGAGCATGAGTCCCGACACCTTATCCATCTCCTGTGTCCTTGCCGAAAGCATTATTATGCCTAAATTGCCGTTCTTTTTGCGAAGCTCCTTGCATACCTGGAGCCCGTCCTTTTCGGGCATCATAATATCAAGAATGGCTATATCGAAATCGCCGTTTGCCTCGTCATACTTTTGCAGGGCGACAGCGCCGTTTTCCGCCTCGGTGACGGTATAGCCTCCGCGCTCAAGGTTGATAACGACAAATTCTCTTATGGCAGTCTCGTCCTCTGCCACCAATATGTTTTTCATTTGCTTTGCCTCCTCTATTTCTTACTCACACGGCGAATACCGAGGTCTTAAGCTCGCTCTCGGACAGATTCAGCTCGTCCTGCGCATTGGTCATAAAGAGCTGACCCGCATATATCACCTTGCTGTTTTCGGGGCTGATGTCAAGCTGTATCAGTCCCGCGTGCTTGTTTTCGTTCCACTGCTGCTCGGAATATCTGTATATCGTAAGCAGCTTGTCACCTATAGATGCCGTTTTGGTGTTCCACAGATAAAAGCTCATCTCCCTCGTATCGGGGTCGCTTCTTGCGGTCACCGTAGACACCCACCTGTCGGGCATGGAAAAATAATAGCCGTCCTTAAGATTCATTACCGTGTTCATAACGGTGTTCATTTTATTCTCGCCCGCATTGTAATTGCTCCACGCCGTAAGATTGCATACGTAAGCGCCGTTTTCGTCTACGGATGCGTTCATCTGGCTCACCACGGGCACCTCTATGACTCCATCGTCGTCTATATCACGGGAGAATACCGCTTCGGTCCTTATGGTAGGATTGATATACGCGCCCGTGTCGGATACCCTGTCGAGCGGGTCGGTGAGCTCGTCGTTTATCCCGTCGTAATAAATTATCTGCGTGCAGAACGTATTATCGCTGCGCTTGCAGTCGAGTATTACTCCCCTTCTGTTAAGGTTTCCCGATACCACTATCTTTGCGCCCTCAGGCTTGCTCGTTTCGACCTCCGAGCTTTCCTCGGGCTCCGAAGGCTCGGGCTGTGAGCTCTCATCAGGCTTTGACGTCTCGGGCTCTGAGCTCTCCCCGGGCTTTGACGGCTCGGGCTGTGAGCTCTGTTCGGGCTTTGACGGCTCGGGCTGTGAACTCTGTTCGGGCTTTGACGGCTCGGACTGCGAAGTCACAGCGCTCTCCTGTTCGGTATCCGTCCTGCTGTTATCCGCCCTTGCCGAGCTTGAGGTATTTCCCGAGCCCGAATTGGTATTGACGGCAACGTCGCCGACAATTATATTTGAAAAGCTTATAACGTCAGAGTTGAGCTCCAGCGAATACTTGCCGACGGGGCGTTTGTCGGTATCGGAATACTGAAGAAGCGTAGCCACAGAGGGCTTTTCCTGCGTACTCAGCGACAGAAGGATTATATCCTCGCTGCTGTCGTCGGTTATATCGGACACAACAAGCTCGTCGTAGGTCTCGTCAATGCTCATCTCGAAGACCTCGTCGCCGTCCATAACGTAGCCCGTAAGCGACTTCTGCGAGCTGTTGTAGCTTGTCCAGCCGATAAGCACCTCTTCCTTTTTATCGCCGTTTATATCGTAGAACATTACCCTGTCAACGCCCGATGAATTGTTTGAAAACGTGCCGAGGCACTTCCACTGCTTTTTATCGTAGGCTATAACGGAAACGTTCAGCTTGGTATCGTTTTCGGTAGAATACAGCGCAAGAGCGTATTCGTTTTCGGTATCCTCGTTGCGCATGGTTATTGCCGAACGGTTTTCGCCCTTTTGCGGGTATTTAAGGTTATAGCTGCCCCCCGCCTCGCTTGAGATTATATCCTGTATAGCCGCCTTGTCGCCTGTCGCCCTCGGCGGTCTGAGCAGGGTATCCGTACCCATTGCCGCATGAGAGCAGCCCGAAAGCGAAAGCAGTCCCGCGGCGGCAATAACAGACAGCGCTTTAATTATCCTGCCTGACAACTTCATCACCCTCCGTAGTGAGCCGTGTTTTCTTTGCGATCAGAAATTTTATCTTTATTCCCTCGTCCGAGAACATCTTTTCGTGCTCGGTCATAATATTGTGCTCATAGCCCGATGCGTGCAGATCGTAGGTGATATAGGTGATCTCAAAGCCGCATTCGGCAAAATAGCCCAGACTGTCCTTGAAAAGACCGTCGTCGTCCGTCTTGAAGTGTATCTCGCCGTCATCGGTGAGAATATCCCTGTAATGCACGAGCTGGCGCGGGTGGGTCAGCCTGTGCTTTTTATGCTTCATTCTCGGCCACGGGTTGCAGAAGTTAATATATATCCTCTCTGCCCTGTCGTCTTCCCCTAAAAAATCGGCTATATGCTCTATATTATAAGCCGTCAGAAGAACGTTGTCCGCAGCTCTGCCGCCCTCGGCAAAGGTCTTTTCGACCTTTCTCTTGGCAAGACCGAGCATCTCGTTTTTTATATCCACCGCAAGGTAATTGTGCGCGGGGTCGCCGAATGCCGCCTGCGACACGAAGCCTCCCTTGCCGCAGCCAAGCTCGATATAAAGGGGCTTTTCTTCGCTGAAGCTCTGCTTCCATTTATTTTTAAGTGTCACGGGCTGATCTATAAAAAATCCGCAAGCCTCAAGCTCGGGCTTTGCCCAGGGTTTATGTCTTATCCTCATATCCGCACTTTCCTGTCCTTAAAAATTTTAACACCTTTCATTATATCAAAAGGACCCGCAAATTATTTTCTGTAAAAGAATTATATTTACATTTGCATAATAATTTTGCGCAAAAAAGCATCTCCGCCGACACAAGGGAACGGCGGAGATAAGGCTTAAGATCAGCTATCGGTACGGCAGAGCGCAACGAACAGCAGGCTTACGATCATATACGCGAAGAAGAAGGCTGTTATACCGAGAACGACGGCCGCAGTTACCGAAACTGCAGTGAGATCAGCCGATACTGCGATGAACGCCGACAGTATCGTTCCGATAATGCCGAACATCAAACCGCCGAACAGGCATCTTATGCAGCTTCTGCCATTATCCGAGGTACCTCTGAGAACAGAGAGCACGACTACCGCAGCAAGAAGCGCCACACCCGTTATCAGCGCGGTAAGAACGGCAGGAAACCATGCCGTTATCAGCGAATTGACAAACAGAAGCACGACGGCAGCCGCAAAAACGAGCCCCGAAATAATGCCCACAAGCACCATTATGCCGTTCATGCAGCGCGAGAACGAGCCGCGGCACCTGCTCTCCTCAGCGCAGGCAGGCACAGACTGACAATTATATCCGCACAGCAAGTTATTCATCTCCTTTTATAACTCTCAGCATCCTGAGATACTGTTCTTTGTTTTTCCAAGGTATTCCTGAAAGTGACACAGGGTACTGTGTCCTTTATTACAGTATATGAAACCCTCCGGGTTTTGTGTTTACTTTTTTGAAAAATGAGTGTATAATAGCTTTGTCGGGCTGTTACGATACAGCCGGCAACAACTATTTTACAGAAAAGGGCAGAGAATATGACTATAAAGCTTGGCAGAAACGATCCCTGCTGGTGCGGCAGCGGAAGGAAATACAAAAAATGTCACGAGGAGTTCGACGATAGGATCGCCTACATAAAAAGTCAGGGGCATATCGTACCGAGCCACAGTATCATCAAGACCCCCGAACAGATAGCGGGCATAAGAGAGAGCTGTAAGATAAATATCGCGGTGCTCGACTATGTTGCCGAGAATATCCGCGTGGGCATGACAACACAGGAGATAGACGATCTCGTATCGTCAAAGACGGCAGAGCTGGGCGGAATCCCCGCGCCTCTGAATTACGAGGGCTACCCCAAGAGCGTATGCACCTCTATAAATGAGGTAGTGTGCCACGGCATACCCTCCGATAAGGTCGTGCTGAAGGACGGCGATATTATCAACGTAGACGTTTCTACCATATATAAGGGCTATTTCTCCGATTCGTCAAGAATGTTCTGCATAGGCAGCGTAAGCGAGGAAAAGAAAAAGCTCGTTGACGTGGTAAAGGAATGCGTTGAGCTCGGTCTTGAAAAGGTAAAGCCCTGGGGCTTTTTAGGCGATATGGGACAGGCGGTAAACGACCACGCAACGGCAAACGGCTACAGTGTCGTGCGCGAGATAGGCGGTCATGGCGTGGGACTTGAATTTCACGAGGACCCGTGGGTAAGCTACGTATCAAAGGCGGGCGAGGAAATGCTTCTCGTGCCGGGCATGATATTCACGATAGAGCCTATGGTAAACATGGGTACGCACAAGGTGTTCGTAGACAAGGACGACGATTGGACGATATACACCGCAGATAAAAAACCCTCCGCTCAATGGGAGATAATGGTACTCGTAACCGAGGACGGTCACGAGGTACTTTGTTGGTAAAAAAATCGGGCTGCCGCACCATAAATGATGCGGCAGCCTTTTTGTTGTTATTTTGTTTTTCGGGTCATGAATAATCCACGACGTCGACCCAGCTCTTGAGGAAGTCCTCCTCACCGGGTATCCGCTTGACGAGCTGTGAGGCGGCCACTATGGGCAGCCACTGCTGGATATACTGCTTTGCCGTGTCGGTCTTTTTGCAGAAGAGCTCAAGATACTTGTCGGCAAGATCCTTGTACCTGAGCGCAAAGAGAAGGTAGGTCCTTGCGGCATCGGCTGCGCCGTTGCCCTGTGTAACGTGCGACCAGTCTATTATATGCGGGTTGCCGTCGGGGTCTATTATAATATTGCTGGGGTTGAAGTCGCCGTGGCAGACCTTGTTGTGCTTGGGCATACTCTCAAGCCTTGTGTGAAGCTCGTAGCGGATAGTAGCGTCAAGCTGACCGCCGAGGCTCGAGATCTTTCTGTTCATCTTGTCCTTGAGCTTATTGAGAAGCGGCGATCTCTTGCTCTGCACCATTATCTGAAGATCCACGAACTGCTCCATGTATTTGTCTATGTTGTCCGGATCCTCCTGCATGATCTCCGCAAGGGTCTTGCCCTCAACGTACTCCATTGTGATAGCCCATTCGCCGTCTATAACGGATACGGACCTGAGCGCGGGTATAGGCAGACCCGTCTCCTCCACTCTTGCCTGATTGAGTGCCTCGTTAAGTATATCCGACTTGGGATATTTTGCCGAGAATACCTTTACTGCGTTGTCGCCGTCGCGATAGATAGTTTTTTCGGCTCTTTTTGTAATTACTTCCATTCCGAAATATGCTCCTTTCTGAAACAGGCTGAGCGCCCGCTTTTATTCTTCCGACTGATATTATATAACTGTTCCGCCGTAAAGTACAGCAGTATTTTGCGGGCTGCAGCTTTTCGTCAGGAATTATTTACGTTATAGACGGCAACGGTACCGTCGGGGGCTGTTTCGGTCAGCTTTGTTGAGCCGTCAACGTATTCCTCGATAAGGAATTTATAGCCGTTATAGGTTATCGTCTTGCTTTCTCCGCCGCTGATAGACGTTGATACCGAGCCGATGTAAATATCCGATCTGCCGTTTGCGGTCGTGATCCTGATCCTGCCTGCCCTTGTATCGAACTCGGCACTGCCTGATTTCTGCGCACTGATCTTTACCGTCAGCGAGACTGAGAGCCCGTTTTTAGTCGTGACCGTTATTACGACCGTACCCGTATAGCTGCCCGCCTGTGCATATACCGCGCCATTCTCGCTGCTCAGCGCAATAAGATTATTGCTGACGGAATAGCTGAACTTATCGTCAGAGCAATCCTCGGGGCTGTATTTGAGCATATCCGAAACACAGAAACGGCAGTAGGTGTAGGTGTTATATACCGTCGGGTCAAACCATATCTTTTTCGCCGTATTTTTTTCTACGGTTATCTTGCAGTAGGCGTATTTTCCGCTCGTCGACTTTGCGCTTATGGTAGCGGTACCGGGCGCGACTGCGGTAACTACGCCGCTGCTGCTGACCGTAGCGACGCTCTTGTTCAGCGAACTCCAGGTTATGCTGTCGGTAGATGCCGACGGAACGAGCGATGCGGTAAGGGCGAGCGTATCTCCCGCGCGCATGGCAGCAGAGGTCTTGTTAAGCTTTACGGCTGTTGCGGGGAGCTTTACAGTAACAGTGCATATTGCCGAAACGCCGTTTTTAGCCTTTGCCTTTATTACCGCCGTACCCTTTGCAAGACCCGTTACCTTGCCCGTCTGATCTACAGAGGCTATCTTCGGGCTGAGGGACTTCCACGTTACGGTCTTGTCTGCGGCATTTGAGGGGTATACAGTCGCCTTGAGCTGAATGCTGCTGCCCTTGTTTATGTTAGCCGTGATCTTGTTAAGAGCTATCTTTGTGACGGGTACGGTAACGTTCACCGTACATACGGCTATCTTGCCGTTGGCTGTTTTTGCCTTTATCTTTGCCGTGCCTGCGCCCTTTGCCGTTACCTTTCCAGTAGAATCTACTGTGGCGATGGCCGTGTTGGAGGACTTATAGGAAAGACTTCCCTTGTTCCCAGAAGCTGTAATCTTTCCACTGCTCGGGAATGTCAGCGACATGTTGGATGCTGTGATGGATTGGGTAGCTTTGTTAATCTTGAAGGTGGCAGTTTTTGTACCACTATAGTTGCCTTTGCCAGTAATTGTAACAGTTGCTGTTCCGACATTGGTGTTATTGCTGTA
>CACWNZ010000037.1 GCA_902762335.1 uncultured Ruminococcus sp.
GCTCCCAAGGCTGAGACTAAGCCCGCAGAGAAGAAGGAGGCTCCCAAGGCTGAGACTAAGCCCGCAGAAAAGAAGGAGGCTCCCAAGGCTGAGGCTAAGCCCGCAGAGAAGAAGGAGGCTCCCAAAGCTGAGGCTAAGCCCGCAAAGAAAAGGGCTGCCGCAAAGCCCGCAGCAGACGACGAGGCTCCCAAGGCTCCCGCAAAGAAAACGACAAAGAAGAAGAAATGATCTCCCGAGCCTGCGGTCCTTTGCAGCGCGAAAAATTTGTGAACGGGCGTCGTAGGTAAGGTAAGATAAGTAAAGAACAGTCAAGGTGAGGTAAGTGTTCAGCGATAAACACACCTCACCTTTTGTTTTAGGTTTTTCAAGTCAGGCTGCCGGCTCTGCGCCTGCGGGTTGAAATTTGCGGGGAAGATGTATTATAATATAGATAAAATCGCAGATAAACGGAGGAACTGAAATGACTGTACTTGTTGTTGAAGATGAGAAGGGTCTTGCGGAGGCTGTAGGGGCGATACTGAGAAGAGAGGGCTACGGCACGGATATAGCAAACGACGGCAAAAAAGGGCTTGAGCTTGCGCTGAACGGCAGCTACGACTGCATAATACTCGACGTCATGCTGCCGGGTATGAACGGGCTCGACGTGCTTTCGTATCTCAGGGTAAAGGAGATAGAAACACCCGTGCTGCTGCTCACGGCGCTCTCAGAGACGGACGATAAGATAAAGGGGCTCGACTGCGGCGCGGACGATTATATGACAAAGCCCTTCTCCATGGGCGAGCTGCTTGCAAGGATAAGGGCAATGACAAGGCGCAGGAACACCGCCCCCGACATCAACCCGAAATACGGAGATATTACCCTCGACCTTAAAAAAGCGGAGCTTATTTGCGGCAGCGGGTCGGTGGTGCTCGGCAGAAAGGAATTTCAGATGCTTGAGCTGCTTATTTCAAATTCGGGTCAGATAACCACAAAGGAGCAGTTTGTCACAAAGATATGGGGCAGCGATGATGAGAGCGAGTATAATAACGTAGAGGTATATATCTCGTTTTTGAGAAAGAAGCTTGCAATGCTTCATTCATCGGTGCAGATAAAGACAAGACGCGGCATAGGCTACTGCCTGGAAGGTGCAAAATGATAAATAAACTGAGAGCAAAGCTTATCATCGTCATAACGCTGATACTCACCGCCGCGGTATTCGGCATCATGTTCTCGGTGAATACCCTTGAGGCAACAAGCAACAGAAGCGAGATAGAGAGAAAAATAATCCGTATTGCCGATAACGACGGCTTTCTGCCGTCCGACTTTGAGAGCATAGACCCTTACGGAGATTCGCAGTCAGGCTTTACCGACTGCTTTTCGGTACAGCTTGACTACTTTTACAACGTCCGCAGGATAGTTCTGACAAGAAACGTGGAGGCACAGCAGGACGAGATCATAAGCTACGCCTCCGCCGCGCTGAATTCGGGCAATACCTTCGGCGAAATGGGCAGCTACGCCTATTACGTACAGCAAAAGACCTACGGGCGGATAATCGTATTTATGGATATAAAGACCTATCATCAGGCGCAGAAAAACCTGCTTCAGACTACGTCTGTGATCGGTCTGCTCACTATAATCGGCTTTTTCCTGCTGTCTATCGCCCTTGCGTTCTGGCTTGTCAGACCCGTAAAGGAGACCTTCGACAAGCAAAAGCTGTTCATATCCAACGCGAGCCACGAGCTTAAGACCCCGCTTGCGGTCATCAGCGCCAATACGGACGTGCTTGAAGCCGAGGTCGGCGAGAACAAGTGGCTGGGCTATATCCGCTCAGAAACGGTGAGAATGAACGAGCTTGTAAACGAGCTTCTGTGCCTTGCAAGGTTTGACGACAAAACGGGTCACAAGCCCGTGATGTCGGAGTTCAGTCTTACCGACGTATTTTTGCAGACCGTGCTGCCCTTTGAGAGCAGGGTCTTTGAAATGGGCAAAACGCTCGAAACGGACGCTCAGCCCGACCTGAACATAAAGGGCGATCAGAGTCTTATTAAGCACCTGATAACCATTCTCATGGATAACGCCCTGAAATACTCCGACGAGCACGGGCTTATAAGGGCGAGGCTCTATACTAAGTCAGGCAAACGCATTATTGAGGTATATAACACGGGCGAGGGCGTGCCGAAGGATAAGCTTGACAAGATATTTGAGCGCTTCTACCGCCGTGACGAAGCGCGGAACAGCAGCTCCGGCGGCTACGGGTTGGGGCTTGCCATTGCAAAGGCAAGCGCCGAGGCTCACGGCGGAAGGATAACCGCCCGAAGCGAATACGGCAAATGGATAAGCTTTACGGTAGTTCTGTAGCAAAGAACAAAAAAGCGGGCGCGGTCTCCTGAAAAAGGAGTACCGTACCCGCTTTATTTTTCATTACGGAAGGGTCTGCTGTCAAGCAGACGGCTCACTATTATCCCGTTTATAAAGCCTGCCGCTATGCCGCCTAAGATAAGATAGGGCAGATATGCCCACAGCGGCGTTGAAAGAACTATGGTCGCTGCTGCAAGCTGTCCTATATTATGGAACACGCCGCCTGCTATGCTGACGCAGACCCTGTGTTTGCCGAAAAGGCGTTTGCACAGGCACATTACCGCAAAACTGAGCAGTCCGCCCGCCGCGCTGAATATGAACGACGAGGCGCTGCCGAACAGCACCGCGTTGAGAACGAGTCTGCCCGTCAGCACGAGCAGAGAATCTGCCGCGCCGCAGTAATACAGCGCAAACAGGATCGCTGAATTCGCAAGACCTATTTTTATTCCCGGAACGGGTATAGCAAGGGGCAGCAGCATTTCTATCCAGCTCAGGATAAACGCCGCCGTCAGAAGCAGAGCAATAGCAGTCAGCCTTTTTGTACCCTTAAGCCTGCCGCGCATCGTTTACCTCCGCTGTCAATTCTTCGGTCTGTTTTTCGGTCTGCCGTCTTGACCGCGCTCTCTGTAGGCGGGTCTGCCGCTGTTTTCGGAAAGAATATTCCTTCCCCTTACCGCCGCCGAGTGAGAGGGGCTTTTTCTTTTTTTCCTGCGCTTTGAGCTGAAGAAAAGAAGATACAGGCTTAATACGACGATAAGACCGACGTCGACGAGGACTATCATTATGACGATAAAGGTATAGGTCCCCGAAAAGCTGCCCTCCTCCTCGTCAGAGGGCTTTTCTGCTATGCCCTTGTCCTCGTATGGCGGCAGATTTTTTATATTCTCGCTGTTTGCCTTTATCCTTCGGGCAAAATCCTCAATATATACACCCTGATCACTGTATATCGTTATATCCTGCGTGCCCGAAAAGGCGTATTCGCTTATATTAGAGGGCGTGCGGTAAAAAACTATCTCGGAAAGATTCGAGCAAAGGAAAAACGCGCTTGTCGCAAGCTCCGTATCTCCGTTGAACTCCACTCTTGTAAGGCTTATGCAGTCCTTGAACGCCAGAGTCTGAACCTCTCTTACGGATTCGGGGACCACTACCCTGCCGAGCGAGGTACAGCCTTCAAACGCGCCCTCGCAGACAGTAATGATACCGTTCTGAAGCTTGAGACTGCGAAGACCCTTGCAGTGCTCAAAGGCGTGATCGCCAACCACCTCTATATTGCCGTGTATGGTTATGCCCGCAAGCCCTTCACAGCCCGAAAATACCCGTTCGGGCAGCTCCCTGAGCTTTGAGGGCAGCTCTACGCTTACAAGGGACGTACAGCCGTAAAATGCTCTCGAGCCGACGGAAGTGACGGAAGGCGGCAGAGTTACCTCACTGAGCGAGGAGCAGCCCTCAAACGCCGACTGACCTATCTTTGTTATCGTATTGGGCAGCAGAACGGTAGTTATGTCTGTATCGCCCGCAAAAGCGCAGTCGCCTATCTGCTTTACGCTTTCGGGGATGCTTCTTGCCTTTTCCTTGCCTCTGTATTTTATCAGTATGCCGTTGGCTATCGTGACGAAGTCGGATTTCTGATCCTTCATCCACTTTGTTCCCTCAAACGCGTAGCCGCCCAGCTCCTTTATAGTGAGCGGGATCTTTATGGTTTCGAGCGACCCGCAGTTGAGAAAGGCAAATTTTCCGATCCTGATGATACTCTCGGGCAGCTCTATGCTTTTGAGCAGCTTACAGCCCGAAAAAGCGGAATCGGATATTTCAAGCACGCCCTCACGAATGACCACGCTTTCGAGCGAGGAGCAGTTTATAAAGGCGCACTCGCCCACGGTCTCCACACTGCCCTTAATCTCGATCTTTTTAAGGCTCGTACAGCCCGCAAAGGCGTTTGAGCCTATGATCTCTACCGACCCCGGCACCTCAAGCTCCTTTATCGTCTTATTCGACATAAAAGCCGCCGTCCCCACTCGTGCGACCTTGTATTTATCGACGGTAGTAGGAACGGAAACGTAAAGGCTCTTGCCGTTATACTGTATCACCTCTGCGCTTTTTCCGTCGTCGAGCACACGGAATACGTAATCTCCGTTATCTATTATTTCGGCAGCGCTGACACTCAGCGGCGCGCCAAAGGCAAAGACCGCCGCCGCTGCGGCAAGCATCAGCGCAGCGGAGATGATCCCGTATATCCTGCGTTTTTTTATATTCAGACAGAGCATTAGTTCTTCTCACCCTTTTTCCCGGTTATCTTACTAACAAATAATATCATAACCGTTTTTGTTTTTCAAGCCCGCCGATCTGCAGCGCTTCAGTATTCTCTGTAGAGGGATATCACCCTGCCGAGAATACTCAGCTCCTTGGTTATTATCGGCTCAAAGTCGGGGTTATGCGGCTGAAGTCTGAAATACCCGTCTTCCTTATAATAGCTTTTTACCGTCGCCTCATCGTCGATCAGAGCTACGACTATATCGCCGTTTTCTGCCGAAGGGGTCTTTTCGCATATAACTATATCGCCGTCATATATGCCGATATCTCTCATGCTCTCGCCCTTTACGCTGAGAGCGAAAAGCTCCCTTCCCCTTGCCTTTGCCGCGGAAAAGGGTATATACCCCGATATATCCTCAAAAGCATATATCGGCAGACCCGCCGTGACTCTTCCTACGACCGGCACGGATACGGACGGCTCGCTCCCCTGCATTTTTATGGAGCGGTGACCCTTTGTTCTTGATATGAAGCCGCCCTCCTCAAGCACCTTAAGGTGCGCGTGTACGGTAGAGGTAGATCTCATTCCCGTTGCCTCGCATATTTCCCGCACGGTCGGCATTATTCCCTCTGCCGCCGATCTGTTAAGATAATCGAGTATCTTCTGTCTGCTTTCGGTCATTTTGTTTTTCATATCTCTCACCGCCTTTACAGCTTTCTTATATTATATCACTATCCTCCCGAAAAATCAAATCCGGCGCAGAGCCTTATCAAAGCCGCAGGACGGGACAAAAAAACAGAGAACGCGGAACAGGCGTTCTCTGTCGTGTATACGCGCTCATTCTATTTCCGGCAGACCCTCGCCCTCACGATAGAAGCCGTCGGAATAAATGACCGTGACGTTTCGTTTTTCGTCGATATAGAGGTCGTAAATAAGCTTGTAAACGTCACGCCTTTCCTTGAGCGAAACGCAGGTCAGCGTTACGTTTACGTGACCCTGCCTTACCGCCTCGAAGTGATAGGTATCGTATTCGCCGTCGTTATCGACTGCGCCCGCAATATCGGCAACGAGAGGATCGCTTACCTCGTATCTCCAGCGGGTGCCGTTATCCGCCTGCGCCACCGTAAGCGAAAACTCGCTCTTTATCTGCTCGGGCTCGGGCATATCGGGCTCGGAGTATTCACCCGTACCCTCGCTGACCGTGTAGTTGAGGTTTTTATCTACGGTAACGTCATAAAACAGCTCGTACCTTTTGCCGTTATGGAAGTCGTAGCTGAGCTTTATTGAGGTCCTGCCTGCCGAAACGGTAATAAAGTGATATTCAAGCACTACATAGGTGCGCAGCTTATCTATCTCGGCGGGCTTTTCGGTAACGAAGTATTCAAGAATATTCCTGTCCTCCGTCTCGCATTCCCAGAAATACGGCGACGACACGGGCGACCTCACGGTGAGGGTAAATTCTGCGGGTGTCTTTACCTGCGGCTCGGCGACTGTCAGTTCAAAGTATTTTTCTTCAAGCTGATCGTCCTCGTCCTTTGCCTTTATGCAGATCTCGTAATCCCCCGCGGAGACGGGCTTCCATTTTATGTGATCCGCCGTGCTGAAGCCGCTCAGGGATGACCAATCTATATCGTTCTTTTTCCTGTATAAAAAGGCGTAGCTGATCTCTCCGAAGCCGCCCCTTGAGCGCGCGGTAAGTTCCGCCGCGCCCCCCTGCTGTATATAGGAAGTGCTTATGTAGGAATCGTTGTAGAGCTGAGAGCTTACTCTTACGTTAAAATACTTTTTGCCTATAGTTCTTTTGTATTTTACCTTTATGCAGAACTCGAAATCGCCCATTATCTTAGGCGTCCATTCGTAAACGCTCTCACTGCTGAAATCTCTCAGGGTTATCCAGAAGAAGCCGGCGGGTCTGACGTAAAAGGCGTACTGACATTTTTCGGGATCCGCCTTTTCGGAGTCGCCGTAAAGATAGAGGCTGTCTCCGAGCATTATTTTTTCCGCGCTGACCGATGAGGAATTTATCGAATTATCGTCCCTGTCGCCAAGCAGCGCCTCGATAAGCTCTTTAATGGGGTCGTTCACGGCGCTTGCAGGCAAGGCGGCAGAACACGAAAGTACAAATGCGATCATTACGGCAGTTACGGCGCATATTATCCTTTTTGTTCCTTTCAATGCTTTTTCCTCCCTGTTTACAGGTATTTTTTCTCTTCTCAGGCATATCCGAGCGCGATACTCATATATGCGGTTACAATATTATTGCACAGAAAAATGCATCTGTCAATATCATGCACGATGATTTGACAGATGCAGAAAAACCACAGCCCCGTAACGATTATTTTTGTGTGATAATGACCCTTAGGGACGGTTTATTTTACGTTTGCCATGATGATATCGGATACATTCTCGAGAGCGGCGTCTATTTTTGAAGCGTCGCCGACGCCTGCCATAGCTCTCTCGGGCTTGCCACCGCCCCTGCCGTCTACGAGAGCGGCTATCTCTTTGATGAGCCTGCCCGCGTGCAGACCTCTCTCACGGGCCTCTGCGCCTACTACAACGGCAAGATTAGCCTTATCGCCGTCCTCTGCGAAGATAACGCCTACCGACTTGGGAGCTATATCGAGCAGACGGTCGCACATGGTCTTGAGCATAGCGGAATTCATCTTCTCATAGCGTCCCTTGAGTATCCTTACACCGTTTTCCACCTTGGATACGGTCATAAGGTTATCGAGGGACATAGCCGAAAGCCTGCCCGTCAGGCGCTCTATTTCCCTGTCCTTCTCCTTGAGGCTGTTAACGGCGCTCTCGCAGGCGGGAACAAGATTTGCGCTGTTGGTGACCTTGAGCGCCTTCATGCATTCACCTATAACGGTGCTCTGCTCATCTATAAGGCTGCGGACGTTCCTGCCCGTTACCGCCTCTATCCTTCTTACGCCTGAAGCCACGGAGCCCTCGCTGCGTATCCTGAACAGACCTATTCTTGAGGTGTTTCCGATATGCGTACCGCCGCAGAATTCCCTTGAGAATTCGTCTATCATGACCACCCTTACTATATCGCCGTATTTCTCGCCGAACAGAGCCATAGCGCCGAGCTTCTTTGCTTCGTCTATGGGCATTTCCTTCGTTACCACGTCCACTGCGGCAAAGATCTGCTCGTTTACAAGAGCCTCTATCATATCGAGCTCATCTGAGGTGAGCGCCGAGAAATGGGTGAAGTCGAAGCGGAGCTTTTCGCCGTCAACGAGCTGACCTGCCTGCTCTACGTGAGTTCCGAGCACCCTTCTGAGAGCCGCCTGAAGCAGATGCGCTGCCGTGTGGTTTCTTGCAATATCCATGCGGCGCTCGCGGTTGACCTCTGCGGTCACCTTCTGACCCACCTCAACTGTACCCTTTACTATCTTGCAAAGGTGCATATAAATACCGTTGTTATCCTTGACGGTATCAAGGACGCTGAGCCTTACGCCGTCAGCCCTGATCGCACCGCGGTCGCCGACCTGTCCGCCGCTCTCCGCGTAGAAGGGGGTCTTGTCAAGAACTATCATTACCTCGTCGCCTGTTCCGCCGAAGTCCGCCCTTTCGCCGTCTGATATTATCGCCTTTATCTCCGCCTCGCAGGAAAGCTCGCCGTAGCCGACGAATACGGTCTTTTCTAAGCCGCTGACGTCTATGCTGTCGCTGAGCCATGCGTCTGCGCCCGCGTTCTTTCTTGCGTTCTTTGCTCTGACCTTCTGCTCGGTGAGAAGCTTATTATAGCCGTCGATGTCGACTATCATGCCCTTCTCCTCCGCGACCTCCTTAATGAGGTCTATGGGGAAGCCGAAGGTATCGTTGAGTCTGAAGGCATCCTCGCCTGATATGCGGTTTGTCTCAGCCTTCTTTATTATATCGTCAAGCAGAGCGAAGCCCTGATCGAGCGTTCTGCCGAAGCTCTCCTCCTCCGTTCTTATAACCTTTACGATGAGGTCACGCTTCTCCGAAAGCTCGGGATAGTAGGGATTCTCACGGATCACGGTATCGACGACCTTATACAGGAAACTGTCCTTTATGCCGAGAAGTCTGCCGTGACGGGCAGCCCTTCTGAGAAGTCTTCTGAGAACGTAGCCCCTGCCCTCGTTTGAAGGCATAACGCCGTCTCCTATCATAAAGACGGTGCTTCTGATATGGTCGGTTATTACGCGCAGTGAAATATCCGTCTTGTCGCTCTCGCCGTAGCTCACGCCCACAAGCTCCGAGATCTTCTTCATTATGTTCTGCACGGTATCTACAAGAAAGAGGTTGTCAACGCCCTGCATCACGCAGGCAAGTCTTTCAAGACCCATGCCCGTATCTATGTTCGGGTGATCCATAGGGGTATAGTTGCCCTTGCCGTCGTTTACAAACTGCGAGAATACGTTGTTCCATACCTCAACGTACCTGTCGCAGTCGCAGCCTACGCCGCAGGTGGGCTTTCCGCAGCCGTATTTTTCGCCTCTGTCAAAATACAGCTCCGTACAGGGTCCGCAGGGTCCCTCGCCGTGCTCCCAGAAGTTATCCTCCTTGCCGAGCCTTACTATGTGCGAGGGGTCTATGCCGACCTCCTTTGTCCAGATATCATATATCTCGTCGTCGTTCTCAT
>CACWNZ010000038.1 GCA_902762335.1 uncultured Ruminococcus sp.
TCCCATCACCCGCTCCACTTGCGCCAATAGCTCAGCTGGATAGAGCAACTGCCTTCTAAGCAGTAGGTCAGGGGTTCGAGTCCCTTTTGGCGCGCTTTACATGGTGGGTATAGCTTAGCTGGTTAAAGCGCCAGTTTGTGGCACTGGAGATCGTCGGTTCGAATCCGATTACCCACCCCACTTTATTTTGTAACACGCAGTTCTTTGAACTGCGTGATTTTACAATTTATGCATTGGGGTGTCGCCTAGCGGTTAAGGCAACGGACTTTGACTCCGTCATCGCTGGTTCAAATCCAGCCATCCCAGCCATACTTTTTTATGATCCATTAGCTCAGTTGGCAGAGCACTTGACTTTTAATCAAGGTGTCCGGAGTTCGAATCTCCGATGGATCAGAAACGCCCCCGTCACGATGTGGCGGGGGCTCAGAGAATAACGAATAGTGAATAGAGAATAGTTAATAGTGATGCTTCGAGGAGCGTTTCTGTATTATTCTCTATTCACTATTCTTTTTTATCAAATCGGTAGAATCAAACGGTATGTTAATTATTTCTTCTTCCGTATACGGAACGACCTGCTTTAAGTATTCTCTGTATTTTTCGATCTGTTCAGGAGTGAGTGTATCTGATGCCGTATTGTCGCCATTCTCTGATAAGAAATTTTTAAAATTCGGCAGCTTTTTGCGGCGGAAAAGGAATTTATTATCATTTCATTTGACCTTCCCGAACAGGTCTTTTGTTTCTTCAAGCTTGGACAGAAAGGTCTTATCCGTTTCCGAAAAAATGATATGATCGAGCATAGTCACGCCCAGAAGCGCCATCTTTTCAATAAGCCGCTTTGTCACGGTAATATCAAACTCAGACGGCAGGGGTATACCGCTGGGGTGGTTATGCGCCAATACCGCATATTCGGCGTTGCTGTTAACGCAGAGCTCAAGGATATTTCTTATATCGACGTCCGAGCCGTTTGCGACACCGTCGTTTACCACGCCGCAGTACAGCGCCCTTCTGCGCTTACTGAGCAAAAGCAGGACTACGTATTCGCACCTTTTACGCAGCAGGCGCGGCGCGATATATTCGGCTATCGCCTCGTCGGTATCGAGGGCTTTGCCGCAGTATTTCTGTACGGCAATGCTTATCATGTACCGTTCGTACAGTCTCGGCATGAGCATAAGGAGCGCCGTTTCCTTATCATTCAGACCAATTTCCCGCAGAGGTATGCGGGGAGCTTCAAACGTCGACCGCAGAGAGCCGTATACGTTTATCAGCTTTTCGGACAGTGTTTCGGCATCTACCCTTACGTCTGACGTTCTCAGCAGCAGCTCTATTATTTCTTTTTCCGAAAGCTGCTCTATTCCATCCTCAAGATAGCGCCTTTTCAGCTCTGCGCGTCTTTCTTCGCCCTTTTTATCCTCCACGCAAATCCCTCCCGACACACTCTCTTACAAAAAATTATATATCATCACCTCCCTCATTTCAACCCCCGGCGAGCCGCCGGAGCCGAATTATCGCACTTTTTCGGCTTACGAAAGTTTTTATCCGAACAGAAAGTTTGTCGGATATTCAAGTCCCACTCCCTTATGCGCTGCTTATGAATTTTTGTTTCTTACAATTATGTAAGAAACAATTTTTTTGCCCGAAAGAATGTTATAATTAAGAAAAGAGTCAGGAGGGATCAAAATGCGAAAAGTAAAGATCATAAACCTTATACGGCGGTATGGGCTGCCGTTGTTGGTGCTGCTTTTGTTTTCAGGCTTATGTTCCTTGCGTTCTATTTCTTGTTGGGTGCGGCTTTTCAGAAAAGCCGTGTATTTGCGGCTCTTGCACTTTGCTGTGTGGTTATCGCCTTCAGAAACCGGTTATTTTTCGGTGAACACCTGCTCGGTGCAGGATATAACTTCATTTTGGAATACCGGTTCGTAGTGCCGGATGTATCCCTGATCCCGGTTTCGGCACTTATACTGATATTTGCATTTTTTCCCAAAGTGTTCAAGGGACACCGCATTATACCCATTATTTTTACTGCGGTCTTTACTGTATTGTCAGCCTGTCATTTTATCGTCGGAACAAGATCACTGGTGCTTTTGTGTCATATTTGCTATTATGCCTGTACGTCGTTCCTTCTCCGGAGCATATACCGCTTTGTGCGTCACTACAGAAAAGAGCGTATCAAAGGAATTGATATAGTCGCACTTGCAGCAATAGCAATGCTTATAGTAATGCTGATCTATGAAGGTATCAACTCCGGCAGCAACTCTGCGGTCAATCATTTCGGTGTTACACCCTTTACGATGGTTGTGTGCATCCTTATCCTTGATATAGTCATAAATACCCGTTTGACAGAACAGACAGCACTGCTGCGTGATACACAGCAGCGAAACAAACTTCTTTGAAAGGTAAACGAGATGAACAGCGATTTTTTACGCACAGTGGCACACGAATTGAAAACACCGCTCACTGTCATCTCAGGCTATGCCCAGCTTATGAACAGACAGCTTGAAAAAGGCAGTCTTGCCGAAAATGCTCCGGAAAGACTTAAAATCATACGTCAGGAGGCTGACCGCTTGTCTGAGATCGTCAATCATCTTATGGATTACACCTACGGTCAGAACCGGAAATCAGAGATGTCGGAGGTGGATGTTTCGGCACTGTTTGGAATTGCCGGTTCCGTTCTCTCCCCCATCTGTGCAAAGCGGAACAATACTCTGACATTTTCCGGTGATTCCAAATGCCGTGTTCACGGAAACTCCGAGCTGCTTTTGCAGGTTCTTATCAATTTAGTGGTAAATGCCAACCGCCATACGGAAAACGGCAGGATCACCGTTGAGGTACAGGACTGCGGAGAAACGGCTGAATTTTCGGTAAGCGACAACGGCAAGGGTATTGCCCCGGAGATCGCTGGGCACATATTTGAAAAGGGCTTTACCACCACAGACGGACGGGGACTCGGTCTTTCTATCAGCAGCGAAACTGTTTCTCTGCACGGAGGGACGCTTTCTTTGCGTTCCACGGGACCTGACGGCTCCTGCTTCTGCTTTACTATTCCCGAGGAGGAGAAAAAATGAGTTTTACAATTCTGCTTGTAGAGGACAATCCGCACATTATGGAGATAAACCGTGAAGCTCTGATGATGGAGGATTATACCGTATTGGAGGCTGATGACGGCAGCTCCTGCATGGAACAGCTTGCTGCAAATGACATTGATCTGATCGTTCTGGACATCATGCTGCCGGACAGTGACGAAACTATCTATGAATCAAAGTATGTCGAGCCGGGCAAATCCATTTCGGAAGTGAAGCTGACAAAGCCTCTTTCCGAGGGTGAGCATCCGGCGGTGATAAAGATCACCACGCTGTCTCTTGACGACAAAACGCCCCTCAACGGCGCAAATGTCGAGACAGTACTGATCGCAAGGTAAGCGATCCATTTCACAGTGAAAGGATGTGAAATCGTGAAGAAAGCAAAATGGCTCATTCTTGTGTTCATGTTGTTCTGTGTTGTGTGTCTGTCGGCTTGTTCCATCACGTGGGAAGACATAGAGCTTTTCGTCAGGGTCAATTCCGATCTGAAGGCGACTGCAACAGTGACTTTGAGCAATATCAACCTTAATGATTTCGTTCACGGCGCTCATCTTGACCGCATAGATATCTATTATGCGTACAGCGATGAGAAAAAGACTTCTCTTGCTTCTTATAGGGAAATCAATTTTTCAGCGTCAGAGTCAGGCGTTCCCGATGATGCGGGCGACGGAAGGTTTTCCTTTGAGATCACGGACGAAGAAAATAATACATTCCTTGAAAGCGGCAATAACTACCGGGAAAAGCAGGTCGAATTCCGGCTCCCGGCGGATGCCTCGGGCAAGGATGTGGATTATCTTGTCGCACTTATCGGAAGTGATATTGATACTTACATGAATTCGAGACTTGTAACATCTACGGTCTCTTCAAGGATATTTACCTTTAAGGCGGTTCAGCCGATGTACACGGTAACTATCCCTGCGGCTGTCTCCTTGGGGCAGACGGCAGCGTTGCCCTCGGTTTTGAAACCACCTCTGCTTTGCAGTATTGGGCAATTATTCCGATACAATGACCTTCAATATTTCGGTCGAGTAATTCTGAGGAGTGATCCGGATGAAAAAAAATATTTCGGTTTTGTCTGTGCTTGCGCTGCTCGGACTGACTTCGACAACGGCTTTTGCCGAAAGCATCACGCAGGACACTACCGGCAGCTCCGGCACGACAAGCGTAAGCTATGATATAGCCCCAAGCTATGCTACGCTTTAGGCAACCTTGACCCACCGTCTAAATCCGGCGGGATTGCGGTTGCCATTTTTTCAAATATTGAACTGATGTTCATTCCTCCATACACGCCGGAGATGAATCCGATTGAACAGATTTCCTCTTCCTCGCAGCTCATATTTCTCCGATTGCCGCCATAATGATTACCCGTTATAATGCCCGAAGGGCGACCGCAATTATTCATTATTCGTTTCTTTTGCGGAGAAAACAGTGCGGCTTAACACGGAAGCGAATATTTCAGACCGTACTTATCTGAACGAGATGCGCTATAGAAGGAATGCTCTCGCCCTGCTGTGATGAGGTCGGGGACATGAGCGCGCCCGTTGCGATAAAAAGGATATTTTTCAATTCGCGGTCCCTGAGCTTCGGCATGATATGCGAGCAAAACACTGATGCACAGCAGCCGCAGCCCGAGCCGCCTGCGTGAACGTCCTGCGATGAGATATCGTATATCATGCAGCCGCAGTCGCTGTGGTTTGCAGATATATCAAGACCCTCCGACAGAAGCAGCTCATTCAGCAGCCGTGAGCCTACCGTTCCGAGGTCGCCCGTGAGGATAAGGTCGAAATCTGCGGGACGGGCATCTGTATCGGAAAAGAATCTCAGCAGGGTATCAGCCGCAGCGGGAGCCATAGCAGCACCCATATTTGCCGTGTCCCTGAGCTTCATATCGGTTATCCTGCCGGGTGTGATCCTTTTTATCATCACGCCGCGCCCTCCCCTTTCAAGAAGAGCCGCACCTGCGCCCGTTACGGTCCACTGCGCCGTGGGCTGTCTCTGCCCGCCGTATTCTATGGGCATACGGAACTGTCTTTCCGCCGAGCAGAAATGCGACGAGGTAACTGCCGCCGCCCTTTGAGCTGCGCCGCTTTCGACAAACACGGCGCCCACGGAGAGAGCCTGCGCCATTGTGGAGCACGCACCGAACTGTCCGTACGACTGTATCCCGAAGTCCCTGAGAGCAAAGGTAGAGGCTATGCACTGAGGCATAAGATCTCCCGCGAAAAGGATATCTATATCCGACGGCATAACACCCGCCTTCTGAAGCAGGATATCGAGCGCCGCGGTCTGAAGGGCGCTCTCCGCCTTTTCCCAGCTTGATTCTCCCATACGGTCGTCCGCAAAGGTTTTGTCAAAGAATTCTCTCAGCGGACCCTCACTCTCTTTTTTACCCGCCACGCCTGCCGTGCAGCTTATAACGACTCCCCCGGTAAGCTCAACGGTGTATTTTCCCTTTCTTATTGCCATATTATCACCTTCAGAAAAATAATATATCATTATTTTACCCGTGACGCAGAAAAATATCAGATCGCTTGACGAGCTTACCACAAAAATACTATTATATGTTCATAAAAATAATGCGAAATGCTGATTATTATAAAAACCGAAGAATTCCTGTATTTTCGTGTAACATTTTCCTTTCGGTTTTGTTTTATGATCAGAAGCGCTTCAAAAAGGAAAATCACAGCCGGGCGGCTGTGTATTCGGAGAAAAGAAATGAAGAGTAACGTACTTGAGGAACTTTATCTGAAGTATCATAAGGAAGTCTATCTCTATCTGTACTCATTATGCAGGCAGCGGGAAACAGCCGAGGATATCTGTCAGGACACCTTTGTAAAGGCAATGCTGTCACTGACGGACAAGCACGAAAACTTCCGCGCGTGGCTCTACACCGTAGCAAGAAACCTGTATTTCAATCATTCAAGGCTGAGCGGCAGAGAGACCGATATAGATGACAACGATGATATGCCGATAGAGGACGACACACTTGACAATATGATAACGGGCGAAAAGCACAGGCTGCTTTACAGATCGATGCAAAAGCTCTCTCCGCAGAAGCGAGAGGTGCTTACGCTTCAGTATTGGGGCGGGCTTTCGCAGAAGGAGATCGCCGCAGTAATGCACATAACCTGTGAGAACGTCCGTGTGCTCGGCTACAGAGCAAAAAAGGATCTGAAAAGAATTCTGGAGGAAAACAATTATGAAATATTCTGAAATGATAAAGCGTTACAAGAAGGGCTCGCTTGACGAAGAGAACAGGGAGCTTGTGGAAAAGGACATAGAGCGCCATGAGGCGATAAGCGACTATCTCTATGAGAACGACAGACTGCCCGAAATATCAGAGGACAGCTCTGAAAGCGTCTCGCCCGAGAAGCTCAGGGAGCAGGAGGCAAAGGCAAGAGAGGAAACAGAAAAGATAATCAAGACGATAAAGAGCAGATTCCGCGACAGCTTTATATTCTTCAGCGTACTGCTGCTTGCGCTGGCGGTCGTTGTGGCGGGTATAATGATATGGGCGGTGCCGCAGTGGGAAAAGGACCGCTATTATAACGCCCTCGGAACAAGTACCAAGCTCAGCTTCAAGCAGAGCGCCTCACGCTATACCAGACTGTTCGCGCCTGATAAGAAATGGGACGAGCTGAGGATAGATGACAACGGAAGCGGAAATTACAGCTTCAGCGTTGACAAAATGGTGGCGGACACCTTTTCGTTCAGCAGAACAGGCTCTCATGATTATTTCAACGATTCTGACTATTATAAAAGACATAACATCACCGGCACGATAAACAAGGGCAAGCTCGAGATCAACGGCGAGAACGTCTTTGCACCCCGTGATAACTATCCGTTCTATCCCTACTATGCGGGTGTAACGAACGAGAGCAGGAGCATCTTTCCCGAGGACGATACTCTCAGCATAGAAGAAATGAAAAAAGATACAGCCGCAGCTGTAGCTCAGACCAGCGAAACAGGCATATATAACGTTTACCTTACCTTTGATAAGGTCTATACGGCAAAAGATGCAGAAAAAATGCTGCGCGAAGCGGTCAAAACAGACGATAAGGACAACTACGGAATGATGTCGATATGGCTTGCCGTTTGCCAGAAAATGGGCGATTATGACGTATACGAGGCATCTACGACCATGGGTGTGACCATTTACAATGCTATCGGCGATTATGGCGAGTATCAATATGCAAGCGAGACCGACCTTGCCGAAAGAATACGCGACGTTGCAGGCAGTGAGGACTTCATGAAGATGATGGGCTGCAATGAGATCAACCCGTTCTACAGAGCGAGCGATGTAGACACTCTCTTCGGCGGTAACCCGCCCAAGGGTCATTCCTCTATCGTAAAGACTCCGTTTTCATCAGAATATGCCCCCCATGAAGCTATAGCATATCTTGAGACTCCGTGGGATCTTGATGCGCGCTACAAATGTGAGGCTGCATATCTGAGCAGATTTGCCGACAATATCGAGAAGAACGGCGTATTCACCTACGGCTGCTATTATGAGGGCGTAAGAGGCAACACAATAAAGGCTCTTGCAAATGATCCGCATATCAGCTATATCTGTATTGAGCAGGTAGCATAACAAAAAACAATACAACGGGGGCGGGCAGCCGTATCATAAACGATACGGCTGCCCGCCTGTTTTTCTGCGAAAAAATACGGCGCGCCATAAACGGCGCGCCGCGGGATAGTAATTATTTCTTAACTTTGATACCGAAGCTCTCTATCTTGGGGATAAGGCCTATGCGTGGCTTGTCGTCATCGGGAAGCTGCGGGAAATCGTAGGCGGGATAGTCGTTGCCCTCAACGATAGCGGGACCGTTTGGTGTAAGGCAGACGTCCCAGCCCACATATCTGAATGTAGGGATAACGAGAGCAGCCTTCTTTACCATGTCCTTTACCTCGTCCATAAAGGGAAGCTTGTAGCCGACGAATTTGATCCCCGTTGCGGGGTGCTCGTCATAGCATACGAGAGCCGAGGTGTGTCCCCTGCCGATTATCTCGCCCTTGTCGAGATCGAAATGGCAGGCAAGACCGCCGTGCTCGAGATTATCTACAAAGTCGCCGTTGTTGCCCATTTTGAAAACGGCATAGAGTATATGAGCCTCGCCGTCCTTTACGAGAGTTACCACTCTTAAGCAGTTCAGCGAATAGGGATAGATCCTTGCGGCGTCGGGATGCTGTACTATGACCTCCTCGATAACGCCGAAGTTCTTTTCCTTTGAGGTAACGTACTTATAAAGCTCCTCTGTCGTTTTATAGTCCGCGACCTTTATCTTTTCAATGCCCTTTCCGCTTTCGCCGATATAGGGCTTTGCAAAGAAATATTCCTTGCCCTTTACGAATTTCTCGAACTCCTCATAGCCTATGTCGGCAAGGTCGAGGATCTCTCTGCCCATGAATTCGGCAAATTTCTTGTCGAAGAGGTTTTTCTCGTCAAAGATATGGGCATATTTTTCGTCGTTCAGCGTTGAGACAAGACGCTTGTTCTTCATTCGTGTGAGATAGGTCTTTCTCTCCTTCGCCTTCATTTTATAGAATTCAAAGATGATGTAGTCGTTATAGCCTGCGCCGTACTTCATTGAACAGCCGAGCATATCGAAAAAGGTGGTGAACTTGCTTTTTCCCGATTTCTCATGGACGACGTTTATCGCCTTGCCCATTTTTTTGAAGCTTGCGCCGCCGAGGACCCTCATCAGATATTTGAACTTCATTTGATTTCCCCCGTAATTATTTTAATGTGGCAAGATTGTCCTCTACAGACCTCTTTATGATCTTCATGCCCTCTATAAGAAGCTCCTTGCTAATTACAAGCGGCGGCATCAGCTTTACTACCGAGTTCTTTCTGCCTGCGCCCTCTATTATAAGACCGAGATCAAAGCACTTCTCGATGACCCTGTCAGCAAAGCCCTCTACGGGGATATTCTCGAATTCTATGCCCCATATCATGCCTATGCCCCTGAGCTCAAGTCTGCTGTCAAGGGGAAGTATCTCCTTTTCGATGAAGTCCTTTATTACCACGGACTTCTCTGCGACCTGCTGCTCTACCTTATGCCCGAGCATATATTCAAGTCCCGCCTTGGCAGGCCCCTGAACGTGCCGTTGTGCTCGCCGGGCTTCCATACGTCGATGTCGGGCTTAATGAGGGTTACTGCAAAGGGCAGACCATAGCCGCCGATAGACTTTGACATCGTAACTATATCGGGCGCTATGCCTGCGCGCTCGAAGGAGAAGAACGAGCCGCTCCTGCAGCAGCCCACCTGTACGTCGTCTACAACTAAAAGAATATCGTTCTTGGTGCAGAACTCCCTGAGAGCCTTGAGGAAATCTACACTGAATACCCTTATGCCGCCCTCTGCCTGTATCGTCTCGATGAACACCGCCGCAGGCTTTTCAACGCCGCTGTGGTCGTCGTCAAGAAGTCTCTGCATATAGGCGATGACGTCAAGCTCCGGGAACATATAGGGTGCGGGAATGAACGTAACGTAATCGAGGGGTACGCCTGCGCCCCTGCGGGATGCCTTGTCAGTCGTGAGTGAAAGGCTGCCGAGGGTCATGCCGTGAAAGGCGCCCATAAATGCAAATACGTTTTTTCTGCCCTTTACCTTGCGCGCAAGCTTGAGTGCCGCCTCGTTGGCATTTGTTCCCGTAGGACCGGGGAACTGTATCTTATAGTTAAGTCCTCTCGGCTTGAGTACCTTTTCCTCGAAGGTCTGAATGAACTCTCTCTTGGGTACGGTATACATATCAAGAGCGTGCATAAGTCCGTCGGACTTGAGATAGTCTATGAGCTTTTCCTGTATCTCGGGATTGTTATGTCCGTAGTTTACCGCTCCGGCGCCGCAGAAGAAGTCGATATACCTTCTGCCGTCCTCATCAAAGAACTCGGCACCCTTAGCCTTTGCGAACACCGTCGGAAAATGACGGCAATATGATCTTACTTCGGACTCGTAGCTTTCAAATACTGACGTATCCATACTCATCTCTCCGTTTCCTTATATATTTATCCCGTTCATGCACAGTTACGGGAGCATCTTCTGATACTCTTATATATTACAATTATCACGCCGCTTTTTCAAGTCAAATGTTTAACAAAAAAGCCCCCGCAAAAAAATAATATAGTATTTATTATTACATATCAGAATAATCCGCTTGTCAAAAATCGGAACGGCACGATACTGCGCCGTTCCGTACTGATCATGCCTTATTTATCGGCAAGGCACCTTACCATAACAGCCTTCTGCGCATGGAGCCTGTTCTCCGCCTCCTCGAAGATCTCGTCAGCGTGAGCCTCGAATACCTCCTCGGTTATCTCCTCGCCCCTGTGAGCGGGCAGGCAGTGCTGTACCATTGCGTCGGGCTTAGCAAGCGCCATGAGCTCCGCATTGACCTGATAGCCGTCAAATGCCTTTTTCCTCTTTTCGGCTTCGCCCTCCTGACCCATGGAAGCCCATACGTCAGTGATGACTACGTCGGCATCGACAACAGCCTCCTTGGGGGTGCGGAACATGGAGAACTTATCTCCGAAGCCCTTTGCGAAGTCAAGAACGTCCTTGTGCGGCTCATAGCCCTCGGGGCAGGCTACGGAGACAGACATACCCGTCTTGAGAGCGCCGACTATAAGGGAGTTCATCATATTGTTGCCGTCACCGATGAAGCACATCTTAAGCCCGTCAAGCTTGCCCTTGAACTCACGGATAGTCATAAGGTCGGCAAGTATCTGACAGGGGTGACAGAAATCCGTAAGACCGTTTATTATCGGAATGCTGCCGTACTCTGCAAGAGCCTCTACCTCAGCCTGCTCAAAGGTACGGATCATTATTCCGTCAAGATAGCGCGAGAGCACCCTTGCGGTGTCCTGAACGGGCTCGCCCCTGCCTATCTGCATATCCTTTGATGAAAGGAAGATAGGCTGACCGCCGAGCTGGTACATTCCTACCTCAAAGGACACCCTTGTACGGGTAGAAGCCTTTTCAAAGATAAGACCCAGAGATTTTCCCTCAAGAAGCTTATGAGGGATACCGTGCTTCTGCTCGTACTTGAGCTGATCGGCAAGGTTGAGTATATCAACTACCTCCTCAGATGACAGGTCGAGCATTTTTAACAGATGTTTCATGTTTACGCCTCCATTGTATTTTTCAGGATACTCAGTCCTTTATTTATTTCATCATAGGTTATCGTGAGTGGCGGCAGCATTCTGAGAAGATTCTTGGCTGTGAGTATGAGCAGTCCGTTCTCAAGGCATTTTGCAGCCACTTCCTTGGCGTTGTCCTTCTCGGTGACTATGCCGATCATCATGCCCTTTCCCCTGACCTCCTTGACGTTGCCGATCTTCATCAATTCAGCCCTGATGTAGTCGCCCTTTTCGTTCACTTCCTTGAGGAAGTCGGGCTCTGCTACCCTTGAGAGCACCTCAAGAGCCGCCGCGCAAACTATCGGGTTGCCGCCGAAGGTGGTTCCGTGTGTGCCGGGAACGATAACGTCCTGTGCCTTTTCGGAGCAAAGACAGGCTCCTATGGGAAGTCCGCCGCCGAGTCCCTTTGCAGAGGTCACAATGTCCGGCTCTATGCCGTAGCCCTGATAGCAGTAGAACGTACCCGTCCTTGATACGCCTGTCTGTACCTCGTCTACCATGAGAAGAATGTCCTTCTCCCTGCAGACGGCGGCTATCTCGTCAACATAGCTCTGCTCAAGAGGCATTACGCCGCCCTCGCCCTGAACGAGCTCTATGAATATACCGCAGACCTCGTCGTCTATGCAGGACTTAAGGCTATCGGTATTATTCGCCTCGGCATAAACGAAGCCCTCGGTGAACGGGAAAAAGTAATTATGAAAAACATCCTGACCCGTTGCGGCAAGGGTAGTTACCGTCCTGCCGTGGAAGGAGTTTACAAGGGTGACTATCTTCTGCCTGCCGCTGCCGTATTTATCAAAGCTGTACTTTCTTGCGATCTTTATAGCGCACTCGTTTGCCTCGGCGCCCGAATTGCAGAGAAAGACTCTTTTCATGCCCGAAAGAGCGCAGAGCTTCTTTGAAAGCTCTGTCTGCAAGGGCGAATAGTACAGATTTGAGATATGCTGCAGTGTCGCCGCCTGCTTTGCAACGGCATTTGTCCAGCCCTCATCACAGTAGCCGAGAGAGTTTACGCCTATACCGCTTGTGAAGTCTATATATTCCTTGCCCTCGCTGTCAACGGCTGTTGCGCCCTTGCCGCTGACGAGCGCCGTGTTGAAGCGTCCGTAAGCGTGCATCATAAATTCCTGTTCGTCATTTTTTATTTCTTCAAAGTTCAATCCAAACACCCCTTTATTATCTCCTTAAGCTCCGCCCAATCGTTGATCGCTATATAATTCTCCCGCGGGAGAGTTATTTTCAGATCGGGCTTTTCTATATATGTTTTTTTGTACCATACGGGCTGCATACCTGCGGAATGCGCGCCCTCTATATCGCAAACGGGATTGTCGCCGCAGAACCATACGTTCTCTGCGTTAAGCCCCGCTTTTTTCAATGCAAGTCCGAAAAGCTGTTCCTCGGGCTTTCTGAATACGTAGTCGCACGAGGAAAGTATGAATTCAAAGCCGTGGTCAGGGATCAGCCGCTCTATCCTTCGCCGGAGAGTCCTGCCCGAGTACATCAGATTGCTCACAACGCCCGTTCTTATGCCGTTCTGCCCGAGAAACGCCAAAAGCTCCTCTATATTTTCCGAGGGCGAAGCGGTTACTATGCTGTCCCAATATATCTCCTCAAGCTCCTCGTAGGGCTTATCAAAGGTGATGCCGAAATACTCGTAGGCGTATCTGTTAAGACTGCACCAGCTTATCTCAAAGGGCTGTCTGTTCCTTGTGGCTGCGCCCATTCTGTCGGAAATTTCACCGATAAGACCCGCAATAAAGGGCTGAAGCTCGTTTATTGTGATATTCTGCGGGTTTTCCGCCGCCATAGAGAGCAGCACCTCGTTGCCCTTTTCAAAGCCGAGCAGATTTTCGGTTATTATAGTGTTGCCGTAATCAAACAGCACCATGGAAGGCTTTTTCATATCTGCACCTCTTAATAGAACATCGTGCCGACGCCCTCGTCCGAGAACATCTCTATTATGATAGAATGGGGTATCCTGCCGTCGATGATATGCGCTCTCTTTACTCCGCGGCGCACCGCTTCAACGCAGCAGTCTATCTTGGGTATCATGCCTCCCGAGATTATACCCTCGCGCTTGAGAGACGGCACCTCGCTGACGTTTACCACGGGTATCAGAGTGCTTTCATCGTCCTTATCCTTGAGCAGGCCCTTTATATCCGTCATGAGAATGAGCTTTGCCGCCTTCAGCTCTGCGGCTATCCTTGCTGCCGCAAGGTCGGCGTTTATGTTGTATACGTCACCGTTATAGCCGCCTGCTACGGTGGATATTATCGGAACGTAGCCGTTTCTGGTGGCGTCCTCTATGACCTCCGTATGTACCTCGGTTATCTCGCCGACGAAGCCTAAGTCTATGCCCGAAGCCTTTTTCTCCGCCATTATCATTCTGCCGTCAAGTCCGCAAAGACCGATAGCCTTGCCGCTGTGCTGTTCAAGAAGCTGAACAAGGCTCTTGTTCACCTTGCCCGCAAGCACCATCTGGACTATGTCGATAGTCTCCTGATCCGTAACTCGCAGACCGTTGACAAAGCGGCTCTCCTTGCCTATTTTATTGAGCATTCCGCTTATTTCGGGTCCGCCGCCGTGTACTAAAACGACGTTTATGCCTATGAGCTGAAGAAGGACTATATCGCTCATGACCGCGTCCTTGAGCTCGGGACTTATCATGGCGTTGCCGCCGTATTTTACAACGATAGTCTTGCCCGCCCATTTCTGTATGTAAGGAAGAGCCTGAACGAGCACGTTAGCTCTGTCCTGATCGGATATATTGCGCAATCCTGTCACCCGCTTTTCTTATATTTTCCTGAATGGATCAGGTCCTGTAATCGCCGTTTATCTTTACGTATTCGTAGGTAAGGTCGCAGCCGAACGCCTCTGCGCTGCCCTCGCCGTCATTCAGCTCAACGATTATATCTATCTCGTCCTCGGTGAGTATGGTCTTTGCCAGCTCCTCAGAGAAATCTATGCCCGCGCCGTTCTTACAGACGTCAATGCTGCCTGCCTTAGAGGCAAAGGAAACGTCTACTTTATCAACGTCTACGTCACAGCCCGAATAGCCTATCGCACAGAGAACGCGTCCCCAGTTCGCATCGGCGCCGAACATCGCTGCCTTGAGCAGACTTGAGCATATAACGGACTTTGCAACGCCCTTGGCGTCCTTTTCGGTCTTAGCGCCGCTGACCTTGCAGGTGAGAAGCTTTGTCGCGCCCTCGCCGTCCTTTGCCATGAGCCTTGCAAGCTCTCTGCATACCGCAGTGAGAGCCTCAAGGAAAGCAGTGTAGTCCTCGCCCTCGGAGGTTATCTCGTCATTGCCCGCAAGACCCGAAGCCATTACGGACAGGGTATCGTTGGTAGAGGTGTCGCCGTCTATGCTTATCATATTGAAGGTGAGATCCGCCGCTGTCTTTACCGCCTTTTGGAGCATCTGCGCCGATACCGCCGCGTCTGTCGTAACGAAGCAGAGCATGGTCGCCATATTCGGGTGTATCATGCCGCTGCCCTTTGAGATGCCGCCCACTCTTACGGTCCTGCCGCCTACCGTCGTTTCAACGGCGACCTCCTTCGGCACGGTGTCGGTGGTCATGATAGCCTCGGCGGCGTTTGACGAGCCGTCCTTTGAAAGCTCGCTGACGAGCTGAGCCATGCCCTCCGCTATGGGCTCTATGGGAAGTATCTGTCCGATAACGCCCGTTGAGCCTACTATTATATCGTCTGCGCTGATGCCGAGCTTCTCTGCGGTGAGACTGCACATGAGCTGAGCCTTTTCCATTCCGTCGGCGTTGCAGGTGTTTGC
>CACWNZ010000039.1 GCA_902762335.1 uncultured Ruminococcus sp.
CGGCTCCGTCAAGGTAAAGGCGAGCACAAAGGGCGGCATTTCACCAGTGACCTACGCATTCCTCGTACGCAAGCCCGGGGGAAAGACGTGGATAACCGTTAAGGATTATTCTTCAGATAGCTCAGTGACCTACAAACCCAAGAAAGAGGGTGTTTACACCTTCTATATCAAGACAAAGAGCGGCAACGGAGAGTATCTCTCCAAGTTCCTCAACGTAAAGGTCACCGCCTCTACACTTGCAAATCATTCCACCGTATCGACAAAAACCATTGACTACGGCAAAACCGTCGTTCTCAAGGGCGTAGCCTCGGGAGGAAAAGCTCCTTACGCCTATACCTACATGGCAAAGAAATCCGATTGGGCAAATTGGTACACCCTCAAGAGCAACGTAAAGGACACGAGCTATACCTACAGACCCTCTTCGGCAGGAGATTACAATATCTGCATAAGGGTAAAGGACGCAACGGGACTTGAGCTGAATAAGTATTACGACATAAAGGTATACAGCAAGCTTACAAATAAGTGCAGCGTTTCTCAGACTACAACTATTCCCGGTCAGACGGTCACGGTAAAGGGCGCAGCCGCAGGAGGCAAGTCACCGTATCTGTATGCTTACTATTATAAGCACGAATCCGAAAGCTCCTTTACTAAGATATCGGCATTCTCGAATATAGCGTCGGGCAAATTCGTTCCGATGAAGTCCGGCAAGTATACCGTAAGGACCAAGGTCAAGGATAAGACCGGAAACATAGTCGTCAAGGATATCACCGTGAACGCCTATACGACCCTTACAAACAAGTCGAAGATCTCTTCAAACAAGATCACCTCGGGCAAGGTGCTCACCATAACCTGCGGCGCAAGCGGAGGCACCAGCCCGTATACCTATAACATAACCTATAAGAAGCCCGGGGCAAAGGCTTTTGTCGGCGACAGCACGTTCGCATCTATGTCGCAGAAAAAGCTTACGCTTTCTACAAAGGGCGTGTTCACGATAAGAGTTATCGTCAAGGACAGAAAGAACGTACTTATAGTAAAGGATTTCAAGGTGACGGTATCATAAGCAGATAACCCGCAAGGGGCTGTCGCGCTAAGACAGTCCCCGAAACAAAACCGGGCAGCCCGAAAGGGTTGCCCGGTTAGTGCTTTCATAGTATAATTTAACGTTACCTGTATTTCTACACCGGCTTCAGAACATTCCTTCAGCTCCGATAAGGAAACTGTTATCGTGTGGGATTTTTGCTGTACCGGTGACATCGTTTGTTCAGAAGCCCGGCTCAGATTGTCGGAAGGTAGCACCGTTTTTTGGCAGAAGAAAGCCCCCGGTTTTGTCCGGGGATTGGATTTAAGTTCATCAATCATGGTTTTTATATCATATCGGCATTTCTTGCCTCCACTTCAGCATTCGTAGCAAGAACATCTTCGATGAAGCCGTCCTCCTCTGCGATCCATTTTGTTGCATACTTGTTAAACCAATCCTCATCGAAGAAGGTGAATATCTGTACCGTTATCCCTTCGTTGGTTTCTTCTTCATTGCCATACGAAACATACTTGCCTTTACCGATTTTTTGGGATTTGACTTCTCCCATGACAAAGTCAATGATACCCCATTTCACTCTTTTCCGTTTTCATGCTCCAAAAACTTCTGATGTTCCTCAAGACAATCCTCAGATCCCTCATCGTAATAATACAGCCATTTATCGGCGCACGATATGAACCACTCTGTTCTTGGTAATATCATAAGAAACGCAGCGAACACTTCTTCATATTTCTCGCTCTCATTCCTTACCTGATAAACTCCCTCGGAAAGTTTATCAATGCTTCTGTGTTCCATCAGAGTATCTAACATAGCATAAAGCTGTTCGACCGTGTATTTACCATACTGCTTTACCTTTTCTTCATCAAAATGGATCTCAAATCTTCTCAAACTCATTTTTTCTTCCTCCTAAGTTATTCCGCTGCACCGGGAACGGACAAATCATCAAAACCATTATCCTCTTTTTCATGCAATGCTTGTTATTCCTGCGGCAAAGGTGGCTGATCTGTTTGAATGACGTAAACGATACCCTTTTAGTCAAAAACTGTTGTGCAAGCGACTGTTCTGTCATCTTGTGATAGCCTGTAAGCAGTCCCGTCGGAAACAAGCGAAACTCTTTGCCGTAATATTTTGTGCTTTGCTCACCTCCATTATATAACGTTTTGACTGACAGGGAAAGAGTGAATTTTGTGGTTGTACGTTTTTGTGTACCTGATATAGTTGGTCTCTGTTCCGTGTACAGTCTGCATTATTCAAAAATATCAGCCTGAGTTCGATACAGATACTATATTGAAAAAACTTTTTCAGCTCCGAAATAAAACGAAGCTCCGGTCGCATTCAGCGGCGGGAGCTTCGCTTTCTTGATATATATAATATACGAAAACTTAGCGGAATATTTTTCACTGTTCTTTCTTGTGTTTTTGAATAAAAAATGGTATATTTAAGGTAATAAATAATTTGGAAAGGCGGTCACGGCATGAAAACGGCAAAAAAATCACTTGGCAGTATTATAGCACTTGCGTGTGTGATATCAATGCTGCTTGCGTTTGCGGGTATTCCCGTAAATGCTCAGACTCAGGCGAGCATAAGCTATTCCTTCGCCGAGCAGAAGGCGGGTTATGCTCAGGGTACTATATCCTTCACGGCAGACGCTAAAGGCACATACGAGCTTTATTGGACAGACTCTCAGGGAAAGATCCTTGACGGCTATTATCCGATAGATACGCTCAATATGAGCGCGGGCGAAACACAGACCATTAAAATGGGCTATCATACCGCGATACCCGCAAACGCGGCAAAGATAGTAGCAGTCACAAGCAAAAGCGCTCAGCCGACGGCGGTCTATGTATTCCCGCAGAGCAAAAGGCTGTCTGCGGCAAGCGGAACGAAGCTCTATTCCTTCAGCGCCTATTCCGATATACATATCGACAGGGGCAGCGGCTGGTACTGTGATGCCGACACGCACCTTAAAGAGGGTCTGCAGTATGCGGCAAACAAAGGCTCCGATTATATTATAGTATCGGGCGACGTTGTTACAAACGATTCCGGACCCGACAAGGAGTGGAAGGCATATCAGAAGATACTCAGCGAAAGCAGCTACGTCAATCCCGTGTGGGAGTCTGACGGCAACCATGATATGCGCCAGGACGTTGAGAGCGGCATAAGCTCGTTTATAAAGCACAGCGGCACTGACAGCGTAAAGAGCTCGAATAAGAAGCCTTATTTCTATATGGTAGAGGAGAAAACGGGCGACGTGTTCATATTTATGGCTCTTGAGCTGAATAAAAACCCGAACGACGCCGCAGAGTTTACCGATACTCAGCTTACATGGGCAGAAAATCTGATAAAGCAGTACACCGCAAAGAAGGTAAACGTATTTCTTGTTCAGCACTCGCCGATCAAAAAATACGGCGCGGGCGACAGAATGAGCGATCCCCTTTATAAGGGACTTCTTAATACGAAATATGAGGCAAACGCTAAGTTCAAGGAACTGATACAGAAATATCCTAATGTAGTATGGGTATCGGGTCATACTCACGAGGATCTCGATATGGAATATAACTATTCCGACGAGAACAACGAAGCCTGCCACATGATCCATATTCCGTCCCTTGCGGGCTCTACAAAGGCAAATGCCGCTAAAAACGATCTCGAGAGAAACAAGGGTCACGGCTTCAATTCGCAGGGCTATTATACAGAGGTATATCAGAACGAGATAGTATTCTACGGAGTAAATCTTTCGGATAAGCTGATCTATCCTAAATACTCCTATATCATGGAGAGCTCCCGCACTGCTTCTTCGCCTGTGTGTGAGAATACTGCAGACCCCGCGCTTACGGGCGTTGAGACGGATATAACCGCAGAGCTTGCCAAGGTATCGAGCATTCTTTCAAAGTATTATCAGTATTCATCATACGATCAGTATCAGGCGCTCAAAAAGCTCTATTATCAGTACAGGAACAGCACTAAGGCGGATCAGGTCGTCATCACTATGTTTGAGGACAGAATAACCGCCCTTTCACAGCATACGGGCGCAATATCCGTTCAGCCTCTCAGAGACACCTATTATTTCGAGAACAATAAGTCCTGGAGCAAGGTTTACGGCTATGCATGGAACGGCTTGGTGCATAACGCCGAATGGCCCGGCGTCAAGCTCAGCAAAGTTGGCGAGAGCAACGGAAACGACGTTTACGTTGTAAAGTTCAGCAGCGCCGGACAATATCCCAATCTGATATTTACTGACGGCAGCAGCCAGACTATCGACATAGACCTTGCAGACCACAGCGGAAACTGCTTCAAGCTCGGAAGCACCAAGGACGGAAAATACACCGTAAGCAGCTATAGCTTCAGTCCCTCCGGAACGGTTACCGATCCCGAGCAGCCCGAGCCCACCGTGCAGAGTGATTACGCGCTGCTCTATTACATAAGCGGCGAGCACGATTGGAGCGACACGAGCAAGCTGTTTACGCTCAAAAACGGCACCTATACATACAAGCTTACCTCAAAGGGTACGTCAAATATCAGCTTCAGTCTTTATGACAAGATTAACAAGAAATACCTCAGCATGGAGACGAGCGCAAGCCTCACCTACGCCACAGGACAGACAAGCAGCTATACGCTCGTTACAAGATCATCAAGAGGCAACAGCATAACCGTAAAGGGTATGACCGCAGGCGCGGTGCTCAGCATTACCTACGACCCCGCAACTAAGGGTGTATCCGTATTCTGCGGAGATCTCCCCGATCCGCTTGAGAACACCTCTACAATATCTGCCGGCACGATAAAGGCGGGCAGCTCCGTTACGGTGCAGTGCTCATCAAAGGGCGGCACAGGCGGAACGACCTACGCGGTATACAGCAAGCTTTCAACAGCGACCTATTATTCTACCGTAAGCGATTTCTCATCTGCGGCAGCTGCAGTTTTCACCCCTTCAAAGGGCGGAACATATTATATCCGCACAAAGGCTAAGGACAGCAGCGGTACTGTATCGGTCAAGGATATCATACTCACCGTTACCGATACGGCGCTCAGGAACAACTCCGTAATAAGCTCGTCAGAGTCAACTGCGGGCGGTACCGTTACAGTTACGGCGGCCGCCTCGGGCGGAACGGCGCCCTACAGCTATGCGGTATATTACAAGACCTCGTCGGCGACCTACTATTCTACCGTTAAGGACTACGGCACCGCGCAGACCATAAACGTATCCACACCCTCCGCAGGTGTCTGCAATATCCGCGTAAGAGTCAAGGACAGCGCGGGAGCAACGGTAGATGCAGGCTTTGACGTTACCGTCAGCGGCGCTGCGCTATCGAACAAGTCTGTGATAAGCTCTTCGGCAGTAACCGCAGGCGAAAGCGTCACCGTAAATTCGGCGGCAGCAGGCGGAACAAGTCCGTATCAGTACGCTCTGTACTACAAGAAGTCGTCGGCAAAATACTACAGCACGGCGCGCGACTACTCATCTTCGGCAAAAATATCGCTCAGGCTCAGCGAGGCGGGTACCTATGACCTGCGCGCAAGGGTAAAGGACAGCGCAGGCACAACGGCAGACAAGAACTTTACCGTGACCGTAAGCAAGGCGGAGCTTGCAAACAATTCTACCCTCAGCGCGGCAAGCTTTGCTCTCGGCGGCAAGACGACCATTAAGGCTGCTGCAGCCGGCGGAACGGGATATTACACCTATGCCGCATATTACAAGCTTTCTACAAGCAAATATTTCACCACGATAAGCGGCTTCGGCTCAGGCAGCAGCATAAGCTTTACCCCCTCCGAGTCGGGCAAATACACTATACGCACAAAGGTCAAGGACAGCGACGGTACTATCGCCGTCAAGGATCTCACGCTTACCGTAGCCAAGACTCTCGGCAATGCCTCTACGGTTTCGGCGTCGTCCGTATCACTCGGCAGCGGGATCACCGTTACCTGCAAATCTACGGGCGTATATTCCAACTGCACCTATGCAGTTTACTACAAAAAGAGCTCGTACACCTATTACACCACCGTTCAGGATTTCGGCGCCAACAAGACGGCAGTCATCACTCCTCAGGCAAAAGGCACCTACAATATCCGCACGAAGGTCAGAGATGCCGCAGGCACTACAGTAACAAAGGACTTCACGGTCAAGGTCGTATGACACCATGAAGATAATTGAATGATCAACCAACAAAGCTCCCGTTGCGAAAGTAACGGGAGCTTTGAAAATCTTCACTGAAAAAGATAGATCTGCGATATAGTGAAGGAACTGAACTCAGGCAAGTATTTAATGAATAACGTAAACGGAAAGTTGTTTTGCTGTTTCCGGTTTTTGTCTGAACGATAGTTTTTCTTTTTATAATAAAAAAATAAAAAAGAATAAATAATAATACAGAAACGCCCCTCGGCACTTCTTTTTTCGTTATTATTTATTCTCTGTTCTTTATTATTTGAGCCCCGGCACGTCAGTGACGGGCGTTTTCTAAAGGAACCAAAAAAGATATTTCTTGCGGCGCGGCGCAGGACTCGAACTCCTGAAAAACAAAGCGACCGCAGGGAGCGACTACGCGAATCGTCCCGTGCGGTCACGCACTTCTGGAGGCGAGGGGAATCGAACCCCTGTCCAAAAAGCACTTACAACGGTTTTCTCCGAGCGCAGCTGCCGTTTTAGGATTCCCCCGACACAGTGTCCGGCAGCGGACCCTGTGCTTCGGTAGTCTTTAGTTCATGACGGCGGTCAAGACGTCCCGCCGTTCACGTTCACCACTGATCGACGCCCTTACGGGACCGTGGTGCTTCCCGTAAGAACGCTTGCGCTAATTAAGCGGCAAGGGCAACAGGTGTTTTGTTGTCGTTTGTTTTTAAGTCTGCGGATTTTATAGCGGTTCTGCAGTGCCGCTGCTCGCTTGCCGAAGCTTATACTCCCTGTCGAAGCCGTTACGCCCCCGTGTATAAGACCTCCGCGTACCAAAATACACGGAGAACGGTCTGTGAATTATTGATTCTGTGCCTTTATGGCTCTCTCAATGTCGCGCCTTGCGCTCTTTTCTGCCATGTCGGCGCGCTTGTCATAGTTTCTCTTGCCCTTGCACATACCGAGCCTGAGCTTTACCCTTGAGCCCTTGAAATAAAGCGCAAGTGGAATGAGGGAATAGCCCTCCTGCTTGACCTGCCCGTAAAGCCGCATTATCTCGCGGCGGTGCATGAGCAGCCTCCTTACCCTGAGTGGATCCTTGTTGAAGATGTTTCCCTGCTCATAGGGACTGATGTGCATTCCCTTAACAAAAAGCTCTCCCTTTTCTACGGTACACCAGGCATCTTTTAAATTTACCCTGCCCTGTCTTACGGACTTTACCTCGGTGCCGCAAAGCTCAATGCCCGCTTCAAAGCTCTCTATGACAAAGTAATCATGGTACGCCTTTTTGTTCTGCGCTATGGTGTTGTCGGGTGCGTTCTTTGCCATAAAGCTCCTCCTTCCGCAAAGAGCTGCGGGCGCTCTCCGTTAGAGGGAGAGCACCGTCAGGGTCAAATTTCGTTTCTGCCCGTAAAGGCGTGGGCAAGAGTTATCTCGTCCGCATATTGTATATCTCCGCCAACAGGCAGTCCGAAGGCGAGCCTTGTCACCTTGATGCCGAGAGGTTTTATCAGCTTGGAGAGATACACTGCGGTAGTCTCGCCTTCAATGGTGGTGTTGGTAGCCATAACTACCTCCTTTACCGTGTTGTCGGTAAGTCTTGCAAGAAGCTCTTTTATTTTGAGCATATCGGGCAGTATGCCCTTCATCGGGGAGATAGCCCCGTGAAGAACGTGATAGCTCACGTTGAGCTCGCCGGTGCGTTCAAGCACCGTAACGTCTCTCGGATCCTCGACCACGCAGATTATGCTTTTGTCCCGGTTTTCGTCGGCGCATACGGGGCATAGGTCCTTGTCGGTAAGATTGCAGCAGATCCTGCAGCAGTGAATGCTTTTGTGCGCGTTGACTATAGCTTCGGCAAACTTCTGCGCAGCCTGCTCGGGCATTTCAAGAACGTAATAGGCGAGCCGGGCAGCGGTCTTTTTTCCTATGCCGGGCAGCCTTTCAAACTGCTCCGTCAGTATCTCAAGAGAGGCGATATTGCCGCTGCGCATCATCAGAACAGACCGGGTACGTTAAGTCCGCCCGAGATCCTGTCCATAGTAGCGGTCTTCTCGTCTCTTGCCTTTCTTATAGCCTCGTTTACCGCGGCGATGATAAGGTCAGAGAGCATATCTATATCCTCGGGATCAACTACGTCCTTGCTTATCTCAAGAGACTTTATCTCGAGAGCGCCGGTAACGACAGCGTTTACTGCGCCGCCGCCTGCCGCTGCGGAATATTCCTTGACGTCAAGCTCCTTTGCAGCCTCGTCCATTTCCTCCTGCATTTTCTGAGCCTGACGGGCAAGCTGCTGTATGTTCTGGCTTCCTCCGCCGTTATTGTAGCCCTTGGGTAATCTTGCTTTCATTTTGTTGTCCTCCGTTTGAATAGAATTTTATTTATTGCGGTGTGCCGTCCGTATCAACGGGAACGCCCGCTTTTTTGAAATCGCTTATCAGCTCTGACAGAGCGTCTCCCGTGGTCTCCTCGTCGGGATAGCTGTATCTGCCCATGCTGTATTCCTTGCCGGTTATAAGCCTTATGGATTCTCTTATCTTCTCGCGCTGTGAAGAATTCTTCAGCAGCTCGAAGCACAGATCGTTCGGTGAATCCACAAGAACGTATTTGCCGCTGATATACGCCTTGCTGCCCTCAAACCCCATAGCTATCGCCTTGGAATATTTTTTTATATCCTCAAGCACCTCCTGCCAATTCGTCATGGGGACCGCGTTTTTTCTCAGCTCCGCCATTTTCTCGGCAGAGGGTCTTGATGCGGTAACGGGTGCCTTCGGCGCAGACGATCTCTGCGTTGCCTTTGTAACGGCAGTCGGGTCGGTCTTTATCAGCGCAAGAGCCTTTTCAAGCGCCGCTACTCTTTCTTCAAGCTCCGCAGCGTTCTTTTTGCCGTCGGTGCAGAGCTTTACGGCGGTCATTTCCATTTCTATGCGTCTGTTTACGCCGCGCAGCATCCTGTCGTGCGCGGACTGTATGGTATCGATGGCGCTGATGATGAAGGGGAGCTGCATTTTATCAGCCTGTTCAGCCGTTCTTTTAAGGTCGGCTGCGGACATCACGAGTATATCCGAGGGCTGCTTCATGGTCTTGAGAAGCATCATCGCGCGGAAATGCTCAACGAGCTCGTCGCACAGCCTTGCCATATCCTTGGAGCTTTTGTGAAGCTCGCCGATAATATCGACCGCGCCTGCCGCGTTGTGCTCAATAATACAGTCGGTCAGCGCGATAAGACTGCTTTTGTCTGCAAGACCCGCGGTTTTTCGCACCAGCTCCTCCGTTATACGGCTGCTCTGACCCATTGCCTGATCGAGCAGGGAGAGGGAATCTCTCATAGCGCCGTCGGCAATGCCGGCTATCAGCAGGGCAGCGTCGCTGTCTATCTCACAGCCCTCCTGCCTGCATACGTAGTCGAGCCGTTCTGCGATATCCTGCGGAGCTATCCTGTGGAAATCGAAGCGCTGACATCTTGAAAGTATGGTGGCGGGCAGCTTATGCACCTCTGTGGTGGCGAGTATGAAGATGACGTGGGGAGGAGGCTCCTCAAGCGTTTTGAGCAGGGCGTTGAAGGCGCCTATAGAAAGCATATGCACCTCGTCTATGATATATACCCTGTATTTTGCCGCTGCGGGGGTAAAATCCGCTTCCTCACGCAGCATTCTGATATCGTCTACGCCGTTGTTGCTTGCGGCGTCTATTTCAACGACGTCCAATATGCTGCCGTCGTCTATACCTCTGCAAACCTTACATTCGCCGCAGGGATCGCCGTTTACGGGCGAGAGACAGTTCACTGCCTTTGCAAGTATTTTTGAACAGGTGGTCTTTCCCGTGCCGCGCGAGCCCGTGAACAGATAGGCGTGAGCTATCCTGTCGGACGTGAGCTCGTTCCTGAGAGTCTCCGTGACCTGTGGCTGACCAATAACGTCGGCAAATAAGCGTGGACGGTATTTTCTGTATAAAACTCTATACATTTTATCACGCCCCTTTGCAAAAAACTGTGAAAACCTGTAAAACAGCTAAAAAAATCAAGACAGCCCGTATTTAACGGAAGCTCATGCCCTTGAATATACGGCCGAACAGACTAACTGCATCGCACAGTGCGAAACGCTTAATGCTGCTCGGTTCCCCGCCTGACATGGTTCACGGTGCCCGTAAAAAGGGACGGCAACGCCTGCCTTATTTATCGCTTTCGGCAGAGGCAGGCTTTTCTACGGATATTTTGAAGTATTTTTTGGCGACCGTGCCGTCGCTGTCCATGACCTTTACAAGAATATGATATCTCGTATCGAGCAGGGGCTTTATGGTATTTACGGTATTCACGCTGAAATCCTGCTTGGTCACCCACGACTTTGAGAAGGTCTTTTTATAGTACACCGCATAGGTATAGGGTGCCTTGCCGCCCTTTGCGGCTGCCGTTACGGTAACGGTATCGCCGAGAGTGATATCGAGAGCCGATACCTCAGAGATATTTGCAAGCGCGTTGTCGTCCGCCTTGGGCGCGGCGGGAGTCTTTTTCTTTGTGCCGAAGATAGTAAAGGGGATAGTCATAACGCCCGTAAAGTTGCCCTTGAAGGTGAGCTTGGCGTTTGCTGTGCCGGGATCAATATTGTTTTCGTATTCGACGGTATAGTCCCTGCCCTCGACAAGGGCGGTATCTCCGAATTTAACGGCTATCTGCATTATGCAGGGCTCGCCGCTGTAGTCGAATTCGGTATTGTCCGCAAAGAACGAGAGCGCCCTTGCGTGTACGGGAACTATCTCAAAGGTTTTTTCTATAACTCCCTTGAACTTTCCCTTGCCCCTGAATACGACATGGGCTGTTCCTACGTTGATATTATCGGTTATCTCTACGTCAAAGTCCTTATCGCTGCTGAGTATCCTGTCGCCTACACGGATAGAGTAGTTCGGCATTATGGGCTCTCCCGTATATACATAGGTATTATTATCCACGGCTTATTACCTCCGTATTTTGTCTTATCTGTCATTATACCACGCCGAAGAAAAAAAGTCACCCCTTTTAAGCCGCTCAACATTGTGCAATTCGTACAACGAACCAAGTGGTATTCCCTCTGCCGATATCAAAAAAATCATCATTTCAGGGGGAATATCGGCTTTTAAGGGGAGTATCTTTCTTCTGCGGAAAATTGAGTTCCATAGCTTTTGTGCAATTCAACGGAATTGCATTTGCCGCTCCGTCACAGCAAAAAAGCGCAATCAAGTCCTACCCGCATCATTTCCTCAAAGCTTTTTTCCCTTTCCTCTGAGGAGCAGCTCTCGCCCGTAAGGGGGCAGTCGGAAATAGTGCAGACGGTAAGGGCGTTTTTGCCGAGTCTTGCAGCGTTAAGATACAGCGCGGCGCACTCCATTTCGGTGGCAAGAATGCCTATTTTTCTCCATTCCTTCAGGCTGCTGCTGTCGTCGTAGAATACGTCGGTTGTATATACCTGTCCTACGTGAGGCTTCAGACCCATATTCACGGCAGCCCTGTACGCCGCCGTAAGAAGCTCGAAGCTTGCGGTTGGCGCAGGCGTGCCGGGCAGCCTGTACTGCGCCGCAAATGACGAATTCGTCGCCGCGGACATGGCTATCACTATATCTCTTATGCCGAGCTTTTCGCTCACGGCGCCCGCCGTGCCTATGCGTATGATATTTTCGACGTCATAGAACTTAAAAAGCTCGTATGAATATATGCCGATAGACGGCACTCCCATGCCGCTTGCCATAACCGACACAGGCTTGCCCTTGTATTTTCCCGTATAGCCCAGCATTCCGCGGACCCTGTTTACCAAAACGGGCTCGTCAAGAAAGGTCTTAGCTATATATTCTGCTCTGAGGGGGTCGCCGGGCATAAGCACGGTCTTTGCAAAATCTCCCGGCTCTGCGCTGATATGCGGTGTTGACATAGTAGTTCCTCCTGTTGATAGGTGTTTATCAGATGATATGCAGTACGATATTGTTTTTGACGGCAAAGTCTGCCGCGTATGATTCTGCGGGGGCATAAATCGTAAGGTCGCGGCATTGGTCAAACGCGCCGAAGCCTATTTCCGTTCCGATACCTCGAATTGTAATACGTGTCAGTGAGGTACAGCGGGCAAAAGCGCCGAATCCTATCTCGGTCACGCCTGAGGGAACGGTCAATTCTGACAGCGCCGAGCAGTCACAGAATGCGTTTTCTCCTATACTTGTTACCGTTTTGGGTATATTTATCTCTTTAAGTGAGGTGCAGTATCCGAACGCTTCATCAGAGATCCTTGTCGTGTCGTAGGGGATAACAATATTTTCCAGAGCGGTGCAGTTCTTGAAGAGTCCCTCCGGAATGACAGTTATGCCGTAGGGAAGGGTAACGTCTGTAAGCGCCGTGCAGCCTTTGAATGCATTTTCGCCGATCTCCTTTACGCTTTCGGGAATATCAATGCTTTTCAGATAAAGACAGCTTTCAAAGGCACACGCTCCGATTTTTGTAAGGCTGTCGGGAAATCTGACAGTGTTGAGCGCCGTACAGCCTCTGAACGCATTTCTGCCTATCTCCCTCAGACTGTCGGGAAGGACTATGATCCGCAGATTGCGCTGATTTCTGAAAACATCATCTCCGATAGCCGTTACCTCGTGATCCCGTATCCGCTGCGGAATGATGATCTTGAATTTTTGCATACCGGTATATTTTGTGATCACCGCCCCGCCGTCTCTGATATCGACCGCAAGGTCGTTTTCATACATGGCCTCAGAGGGAGCTGCATCGGATTGAGTATCCTGCTGCTTAACGGATGTCTTATTATGACGGGAGCTTACCCGCATGACGGGTGTATGCGGATGACCGGCAGGGGAGACGTCCCGGGCTTTTATGCAGGCTTTTATCTCGTCTATTTCCTGCTGCAGCTTTTTTATCATTTCATAGCATTCGTTCAGCTTTTTTTCATGCTCCGCAAAAGGAAAATACTTTTTGCAGAGCGCATCATACTCTTTCTGTGTCAGTTGAAAAAGTGTCTGCATCCGTGTTCCTCCCAAAAGGTGATAATATATTATGATCTCTTAAGTGACCGTAAGATTGATCTTGTGCTCCCTGGCGTAGGTGGCTGCGTATGAATCCTTCGGCGCGGTTATCGTCAGATTCGCGCAGTTGTTGAACGCCTCTTCTCCGATAACGCATACGCTGTCGGGTATGGTGATGTTTGTAAGCGATTTGCAGCCGTCAAACGCATTGGGGCTTATCTCCTTTATGCTGTCGGGCAAATTGATCCTTTTCAGCGAGCTGCAGCCCCAGAAGGCAAACCAATCTATTCTTTTTACACCCTCCGGGATAGTTACCTCCGTAAGTGACGAGCAGCCGTAAAAAGCGGCTTTTCCTATCTTCGTTACGCCGCTGTGTATCGTAACGGTCGTCAGCGACGAGCAGCCCTCGAAGGTGTCGTTATCTATGCTTTTTACGCCCTTGGGTATGACCATGCCCGCAAGCGACGAGCAGCCGCTGAATACGCCCTTGCCGATATGGTCAACGCTGTCGGGAAGATTTATCCTCGTGACAGAGGAACAGCCCTTGAAGGCTTCGTTGCCTATATATTCAAGACCGTCAGAGGCGGATATGCTCGTAAGCTCCTCCTTGCCCGCAAAAGCCTCGCTGCCAATATTTATTACTTTTTCCTTACCTATCACGGAGGGGATTATTATATCCGTATTGCTGCCGTTATAGCCCGTTATCCACAGCTCTCCCTTTTCCGTCTCGGTCTCAAATGCGCTGACGTCGGTCTTGCCCGCGGCAGCGGCACCCGACGGGGCAGAGCCGTTAGTTAAAGTAAGCCTGAGACCGTTTTCGGAGGCATACTTTGAAGCGTATGAGCCTGCGGGCGCAGTGACGGAAAGCTCGGGACAGCCGTAAAAGGCGTTTTCTCCGATCCTTTTTATGCTGTCGGGCAGATAAAGAGAGGTCAGAGAGCTGCAGCTGTCAAAGGCATAGTCGCCTATCTCCGTTAATTTTTTTGGCATGATAAGCTCCGTGAGAGCCGCACAGTTGCAGAATACGCCGTCTCCGAGCTTTGTTACGCTGTCGGGTATAACGATGCTCCCGAGCGAAGTACACCCGAAGAACATACCCTCCGGTAGCTCCGTTATCTTATCGGGAACGGAGAAGGAGGTAAGAGAGGTACACTCAAAGAACGCGCTTTTGCCTATCTCGACAACGCCTGAGTGAACGCTTATCCCCGAGAGCGAGACGCACTGTGAAAAGGCGTTTTCGCCTATCTTTCTGATACTGCCGGGGATATTTACGCTTTTAAGGGACGTACACTCGGAGAAGGCGTCGTTACCTATGCTCTTTATCCCGTCAGGGAGCGTAACGCTTGTAATGGCATCGTTTTCGGAGAACGCTCCGTTTCCTATACGGGTGACCCGCTTGCTTCTTATCGTGCCGGGTATGCTGACCTCGGTATCCTCGCCGATATAGCCCGTTATTGTGACCTCGCCGTCCTCGATCAGAGTCTCAAGGTCCTTCTCGTCGGTGACCGCAGGCGCAGTTCTTTTGGGGCGGGCGGCCGGCTGCTTGGGCGGCGCCGGTCTGATCGCGGCTGATTCGGCTTTTTCGAGGCGCGCGGTAACATCGGCTATCTGCTTTTCCTGTTCACTTATGAGCATTCTCTGTTCTTCGATGAGCCTTTCCTGACGAGCTGCCGTCTCAAGGCATTCGTCAAGGCGCCTTTTGCCTTCTGCCGCCTCCGCCTTGAGGAGAGCTGTTTCTTCAAAGCATTTGTTCAGGAGCTTTTTGTTTTCCTCCGCCTGCGCTCCGAGACGATCTATCGTCTCAAGGCAATCGTTGAGCTTCTGCTTATCGGCGACGACTGTTTTCTGAAGCTGCTCTATCGTCGCGCAGCAATCACTCAGTTTCTTCTCATACTCTGCAAAGGGAAAATACTTTTTGCAAAGCATTTCGATCTCCTCTTTTGTAAGCTGATAAGGTGTCTGCATTTTTGTCCCTCCTTGATTATTCAGCATGGAATGATCATATTATTATCCCTTCTCGGGGTCAGGTGCTGTATTT
>CACWNZ010000040.1 GCA_902762335.1 uncultured Ruminococcus sp.
TATGTTCAGCTCGATCATATCTATATCCGTTTCGGAAAGCAGCTCCACCGTTTTGCAGTAGTCCTCCTGAGTGCTTCCCGCCACGTTTGCTATGGCTACGGTATCCTGCTGCTTAAGCCACGGAAGATCGCACTCGATAAAATGCTCTACTCCGGGATTCTGCAGCCCTACCGCATTGAGCATACCCATTGGTGTCTCCGCTATTCTCGGCGGGGGATTTCCCTTGCGCTCCTTGAGAGTAGTACCCTTGCAGGATATGCCGCCGAACACCGACAGCGGATAGAACTCGCTGTATTCCCTGCCGAAGCCTATAGTACCCGAGGCCGCTATCACGGGGTTTTTGAACTGTACGCCCGCTATATTCACACTGAGATCAGCCATTACCGGAATACCTCCTCACTCCAAAATACGGGACCGTCCTTGCATACGTGCTTGTAGGTCTCGTTTCCGTTTTCGTCAATTACCGCAACGGCACAGCCGAGGCAGGCGCCTATGCCGCAAGCCATTCTCTGCTCAAGGGATACCTGACAGGGAACGCCGTGCTCCCTTGCTGTCTTGGCAATATTCCTCAGCATCGGCATAGGTCCGCAGGCGCAGATCATCTCGGTGCCGTCAATTATCTCCTCAAGGGGCTGAGTCACGAAGCCGTGAATGCCGAAGCTGCCATCGTCCGTGGTGACAATGAGTTTGCAGCCCGCTTTTTCAAAATCCTCGCTGAGTATCATTGCGTCTTTATTGCGGAAGCCGTTTATAACGGTCGCATTGCCCGCACAGCTTTTTGCGCTGTAGAGCATGGGCGGAACTCCTATGCCGCCGCCGATAAAGACGGTCTTTTTTGAGCTGTCGAGCTGAAAGCCCCTGCCCAGCGGAGCTATTATGTTGATATTCTCACCCGTTTTCGTCCGGGAGAGTATCTCCGTACCCTCTCCCCTCACCTCAAAGACGAGTCTTATTATATCGCCCTCGATATCGCACACGGATATGGGGCGTCTGAGAGTTTTGCCCGGAACGAGCACCTGAACGAACTGTCCCGGCTTTGTTACAGAGGCAAGCTCCCCGTTCCGTAGTCTGAAATCATATATCGTCGCTGTGAGCTTTTCCGCAGAAACGAGTCTGCAGTCCTGCGCATCGTATTTCAAGGCGGATCCTTCCTTTCATGCATATCTGTTTATCATTTATTATACCATAAAGTGCCTGTGTTTTGAAACATTTTTTTCAAAAAAATATAAAATCCTTTCTTACTGCCGTTCAACCCTTGAACTTTGGAAAAAATAATGATAGAATAGATTATCACGCTCTTAGGAGGAGAATAAAATGAAAAATACGGAAAAGACAATGGAAAAAATAGTAGCCCTTTGCAAGAGCAGAGGCTTCGTTTACCCCGGCTCAGAGATATACGGCGGTCTTGCCAACACCTGGGACTACGGTCCTTTAGGAATGGCTCTCAAGAACAACATCAAGGCTGCATGGCTCAAGAAGTTCGTTCAGGAAAACAAGTACAACGTAGGTCTTGACGCGGCTATCCTCATGAATCCTCAGACCTGGGTCGCCTCGGGTCATCTCGGCGGCTTCTCCGATCCGCTTATGGACTGTAAGGAATGCAAGACCCGTCACCGCGCGGACAATCTTATAGAGGATTTTGACGGCACGAACGTTGCGGGCTGGAGCAACGAGAAAATGACCGAATACATAAAGGAAAAGGCTATCCCCTGCCCCAACTGCGGCAAGCATAACTTTACCGATATCCGTCAGTTCAATCTCATGTTCAAGACCTTCCAGGGCGTTACCGAGGACAGCAAGAACGAGCTTTATCTCCGTCCCGAGACGGCTCAGGGCATTTTTGTAAACTTTGCGAATATTCAGAGAACGAGCCGCAAAAAGGTACCCTTCGGCGTTGCGCAGATAGGCAAGTCCTTCAGAAACGAGATAACCCCCGGTAACTTCATCTTCCGTGTGCGCGAGTTCGAGCAGATGGAGCTTGAGTTCTTCTGCAAGCCCGGCACCGATCTTGAATGGTTCAATTATTGGAGAGGCTTCTGCCGCGATTGGCTCTATTCTCTCAACATTAAAGAGGAAAACCTCAGGCTCCGCGACCACGACCCCGAGGAGCTGTGCTTCTATTCAAAGGCTACCACCGACTTCGAGTATCTCTTCCCCTTCGGCTGGGGCGAACTGTGGGGCGTTGCCGACAGAACGGACTACGACCTCACACAGCACATCAACACCAGCGGCAAGGCTCTTGAATACTTCGACCCGCAGACCAACGAAAAGTACGTTCCCTACGTTATAGAGCCCTCTCTCGGCGTTGAGCGCCTCTTCCTCGCCCTTATGGTAGAGGCTTACGACGAGGAGCAGATAGATGAAAAGGATACGAGAGCAGTTCTTCACCTGCACCCCGCCCTTGCACCCTTCAAGGCTGCCGTTCTGCCCCTTTCAAAGAAGCTTTCCGACAAGGCTGACGAGGTATATACCATGCTCTCAAAGAGCTTCATGGTCGATTTTGACGACGCGGGCTCTATCGGCAAGCGTTACCGCCGTCAGGACGAGATCGGCACGCCGTTCTGCATAACCTACGACTTTGACAGCGTTGAGGACGGCTGCGTTACCGTGCGTGACCGTGACACCATGGCTCAGGAAAGAGTGGCTATAGACAGCTTAGTCGAATACCTCAGCAAAAAGACAGCATTCTGATGCTTTATCACAGGACTGCCGCAGGAGCTGCCGCGGCAGTCCTTTTTTGAACGGCACAGTCTGCACGAAATGACAGATCAGCGCCAAAAATCGCCTTTTTTACGCATAAATTCCCATAAATCGGCTGCAACGTCATTGACAGAGGATTTTTCGCCGTGTATAATAAAACAATGACCGACAAAAACCAAATAATAAGGAAAATGAGGTAATATAAATGAAAAAATTAGCAACGGCATTGACGGCAGCCCTTCTCTCCGCCTGCCTTTTAACAGGCTGCGGCGGTCAGGGCAAGAGCGCCGGAAACAGCAAGACTTCATCAGCAGGCTCAGATACTCCTGCCGTATCTGACACCGAAAGCAAGGCTGATACTCAGCAGAGCGATAACGGCAGCAGCGATGAAGCCCCTTCACAGGAGGGTCAGTCCGACACCGAGCAGAGCTCTGAGCAGAAGAATTACAGAGAAGAGGACGCCGAATACGAGGTGGAAAACGGCGTTATAGTTGTAAATCAGGGCGACCACTACAGAGCTATGGAGCTTTTCGGCGGCGGCACGGGCAACACCTACGTCGATACTATCAACACTCTCCGCAGCAAGCTCGACAGCAGCGTGAAGCTCTATTCCGTGATAGCACCGCTCTCATGCGAGTTCTATCTCCCCGCAAACTATGAGGATTATTCCGTGAGCCAGAAGGATTCCATTTCAGAGGACATCAACTCAAGGCTCAGCGACGGCATTATCCCCGTAGACGTGGTATCCGCTCTGGGGCAGCACACCTCAGAGGAGATATACTGCCGCACCGACCATCACTGGATGCCCTTAGGCGCATACTACGCGGCAAAGGAGTTCGCATCAGCCGCAGGCGTTGACTTTGCCGACCTTTCCACCTACGAGCCTGTTACGATAGAGGGCTTTGTAGGCACGATGTACGCCTTTACCGACGGTGATATACGCATAAAGAACGACCCCGAGAACTTCACCTATTACAAATCCTCTAACTACTCCAACGTCAAGACCGATTTCTATGACACAAGCTTCAACTATGACTATACGGGCTCATACTACAAAGAGGTAGGCGACCCGCAGTCCAACGCTTATCTCACCTTCTTCGGCGGCGACGAGCAGATAGTCAAGATCCGCACGGACGTTAAGAACGGCAGAAAGCTTCTCGTCATGAAGGACAGCTACGGCAACGCCGTTCCCGGCTTCCTCATGCAGTCCTTTGAGGAGATATACATAGCCGATATGAGATATTTCAACCCGAATCTCGTTGATTTCATTCAGCAGCTCGGCATTACCGACGTTGCGCTTACCATGTGCATATTCTCGGCATACGGCGGCAACTCGGCAGATCTTCAGGATACCTTGACCCATAACGCAGGACAGACGATAGTTGACGGCTACGACCCCAACGCCTGATCTGCAAAACAGCTTCGATAAGCTTTAACTGCCGCCGTTTTGCAGAGCTGACGGCGGCAGTTTTTTCATTCTCACGATCAAAAAATGAATAATTGAGTTTACGTTCCTGCAAAATATTGACACTGCAAGGATTTAGTTATATAATAGTCGTGTAATTTTTTTGAAAGGAAGTCCTTAAAATGGATAAGAAAAACATTGATTGGTCAAGTCTCGGCTTCGGCTACATAAAGACCGACAAGAGATACGTCTCCTCCTTCAAAGACGGAGCATGGGACGAGGGCGCTCTTATTGATGACGATATGATCACCATGAGCGAGTGCGCCTGCGTTCTTCAGTATTCGCAGACTATATTCGAGGGTCTCAAGGCATACACCACAGAAAAGGGCGATACCGTCGTATTCCGCCCCGACCTCAACGCACAGAGACTTGCAAGCTCTTCAGAGAGAATGGAAATGCCCGTTTTCCCCGAGGATAGATTTATAGATGCCGTTGAGCAGGTAGTACGCGCCAACAAGGCTTACGTTCCTCCCTACGGCACGGGTGCAACTCTTTATCTGCGCCCCTTCATGTTCGGCATCAACCCCGTTATCGGCGTTAAGCCCGCAGAGGAGTTCCAGTTCAGGCTCTTCGCTACTCCCGTAGGACCCTACTTCAAGGGCGGCGCAAAGCCTATCACCATTAAGGTAAGCGACCTTGACAGAGCAGCTCCTCACGGAACAGGCTATATCAAGGCAGGTCTTAACTATGCAATGAGCCTTCATGCAATAGTTACGGCTCATAAAGAGGGCTTTGACGAGAATATGTATCTCGATGCAGCCACAAGAACAAAGGTAGAGGAGACAGGCGGCGCTAACTTCCTTTTCGTCACAAAGGACAACAAGGTCGTTACCCCCAAGTCAAACAGCATTCTTCCCTCAATCACAAGGCGTTCGCTCATGATAGTTGCAAAGGAGTATCTCGGTCTTGAGGTCGAGGAGCGCGAGGTATTCTTTGACGAGGTCAAGGATTTTGCAGAGTGCGGTCTTTGCGGCACTGCGGCAGTTATCTCACCCGTCGGCAAGATCAACGACCACGGCAAGGAGATCTGCTTCCCCGCAGGCATGGAGAAGATGGGTCCTGTAACTCAGAAGCTCTACGATACCCTCACGGGCATTCAGATGGGCCGCATAGAGGACCGCTTCGGCTGGGTACGCACTATCGACTGATAAAACCCGATATAAGAATTCAGGTTGCCGCAGTTTTTCTGCGGCAGCCTTTTCATATCCTTATAAAAATTTATCCTCTGCCCTTCGTTAATCGTCCGGATGCAACCTCATCAATCTCCAATCCCCGCTGTCTATACCGCACCAATCACCGTTTTCATCTTTTTTCAGGACAAAACCTCGATCAAATTCCTCGCTTATGTTCAGGTCGGAATAATACGGTATTCCACGGTATACAGCGTGAACCACTATTATATCCTCAGGGGGAACGCTGTATTTTGATGCCTCATAAGAACTGTAATCATCACCGGCATAAACTAAAGAATACAGCTTTTCCTGATTCTTTTCCAACATGTCGCGCATATAATTTATCGCTAATTTTCTGTCATTGAGTGAATGAAGCTCTGACGTGCCGTAATCTATCTTTGTGGGCTTCAGCCTGTCACAAGCCATTTGTCCGAACAAATAACCTCCGATGATCAGCACGAATAATACGATCTGAAGTATGATGATTATTATTTTTCTTGTCCTCAGTTTTTTTCTGAAGCCCTTTATCTGATCCGCCTGCGAAACGTACTCGGTATTCATCTGCGCAGCATAACGCTCGTTTTTCTTCTGTTCCTCCGCATCACAGCGGCAGTCCTCGCATTCCTTGAGATGCTCCTCGACCAGTGCCACACTTTGCGGACTCAGCATATTTTCAACGTACAAGGGGATAAGATCTCTTATTATGCCGCAGTGTGTTTTCATTTCTCTTCCTCCATTCTGTCGGCTATCTTTTTTCTTGCCCTGTGATAAGTTACGCACGCCCAATTCGCGCTTTTTCCGAACATCGACCCTATCTCCTCAAAGCTCAGTCCGGCAAACACTCTCCACATAAAGACCTCCTTGTAGGTCTCGTCAAGCTCATGAAGATGCCTTTTTATCCGCATCGCCTCGTCATGGTCGATAACTCCGTCCTCTACCCCGCAGGAGAGCTCATAATTCGCTATCTCGTCGTCAAGAGATACCTCTCTGCGGTGCTTTCTTTTATATTTGGAATAGAGGTTTTTTGCTATCCCGCACAGCCAGGTGCTGACGCTGCATTCTCCGCGGAACGTGCCTATTTTCTTCATAGCCGCAAAAAACGTCTCGCTCGTTATCTCCTCGGCAATATCAACACTGCCCGAAAGCTTCAGCATATACAAATAGACGTTCTTGAAATATCGCTCGTACAGCTCCTCGATCTGCATACGTCACCACCTCCTTTATCTGTTAGTACCGCGAAGCTCGGTTATCTTACAATATTTTTCACCGTCACAAAAAAGTTTTTTTGATCGGCAGTCTACAGAATTCCGCAGAAAACCTTATAAGCCCGACGGGAGCGGCATCAGTTATTATGATGCCGCTCCCGCCCCCGTTTATCCGAATTATTTATTTGATGCGAACTGCGAATTATAAAGCTGCGTATAGAAGCCGTTTTTCGCCATGAGCTCGGTGTGGCTGCCCTGCTCTATGATATGACCGTCCTTCATGACGAGTATCACGTCGGCGTTCTTTATGGTCGAAAGCCTGTGAGCAACGATAAAGCTCGTTCTGCCCTTCATCATTCTGTTGAACGCCTCCTGTATCTTCAGCTCGGTACGGGTATCTATGCTGCTGGTCGCCTCGTCAAGTATCAGCATGGGCGGGTCGCAGAGCATTACCCTCGCTATGCACATGAGCTGTCTCTGACCCTGAGAGAGATTGGAGCCCTCCTCGGTTATCATGGTATCGTAGCCCTGCGGCAGTCTCTCTATAAAACGGCTGATAAACGCCTTTTTCGCCGCCGCCTTTACCTCGTCGATTCCTGCGTCCGGCTTGCCGTAGGCTATGTTGTCCCTTATCGTAGCGTTGTAGAGCCAGCTTTCCTGAAGCACCATGCCGAAAAGCGAGCGCAGGTCGTCACGCTTCATATCGTAAATGCTGGTGCCGTCTATTTTTATATCGCCGCCCGTAACGTCATAGAAGCGCATGAGCAGATTGATAAAGGTAGTCTTTCCGCAGCCGGTGGGACCTACTATGGCGATCCTGCTGCCCGCCGGTACGTGAAGCTCAAAGTCTGTAATAAGCGGCTTATCGGGAGAATAGGAAAAGCTTATCCTGTCTATATCTATCCTGCCCCTGTGCGCCGTCAGCTCTGCGGGCTTTTCGGGGTCGGGGAGCTGATCCTCGCTGTCGAGTATATCAAAAACACGGTCTGCGCCCGCAAGAGCGGACTGAAGCTGCGGTATAACGCCCGTGACCTCGTTAAAGGGCTTGGTATATTGGTTTGCGTATGTAATGAAGGCGGCTATCTGCCCGACGGTCAGCCCGCCGTTTATAACGCTGAGAGCGCCCGATATGCACACCGCCGTAGTCACAAGACCGTTTACGAAGCGCGTGCTCGGATTTGCAAGGGACGAATAGAACTGCGACTTCTGTCCGCAGACCCGCAGCCTTTCGTTTATCTCCTCAAAGCCTCTCTGCGACTGCTCCTCATATCCGAACGCCTTTACCAATTTCTGCTGACCGACATATTCCTCTATGTAGGAGCTCAGCTCGCCCTGTGTTGCCGACTGTCTGCGGAACTGCTTTTGCGAGAGCCTTGTAATAAACGCCGCCACGAACATCGAGAGCGGTGTAATTATAACTACCACGAGAGCTATAACGTAATTCATCATTATCATGAACGCAAGGGTGCATACTATCATCACCGCGCCCGAGAAAAGCTGTGTCAGACCCTGCAAAAGACCGTCGCCTATGCTCTCGGTATCGTTTATTATACGGCTGATGAGATCCCCGTGCGGGTGACCGTCTATCATCTTAAGCGGCACGGAATTGAATTTTGCGAACACCTCGCTCCTTATGTCCCTTACCGTAAAATAAGCCGCCGTATTTATAAAAATACCCATGAGCCATTGGAATACGGCGCAGGCGGCTATCGTAAATGCCGTGAGCATGATGAAGAAGCCTGCCGCCTCAAAGTCGACATCTCCCTGTGTGACTATATTGTCTATAGCGCAGCCTATCAGCACGGGGGCGGTAAGGGTCATCACGACATACAGCACCGCGAATATCATTGCGAATATCAGGCTTTTCTTATAGGGCGCGGCATAGTGCATTATGCGCTTTACCGTGTGCTTTTTCGGCTTTTGTTTCTTCTTTGAAGTCATCAGTTCTCCACCTCCTCCGCTCTGAGCTGAGAGAGACAGATCTCCCTGTAGACCCCGCAGTCCGCAAAAAGCTCGTTGTGCGTGCCTATGCCCGCTATCTCGCCGCCGTCAAGAACGATTATCATATCTGCATATCGCACCGTGCCTACACGCTGGGATACCATTATGACCGTCATTCCCTGTGTTTCATCGTGCAGTGCCTTTCGCAGCGCCGCATCGGTGGCAAAATCAAGAGCGCTGGCGCTGTCGTCAAGAATCAGTATCTCGTGCTGAGCTACAAGGGCTCTTGCAATGGTAAGACGCTGGCGCTGTCCTCCCGACAGGTTTTTACCGCCTGCGGTTATCATTCTGCCAGTTCCCTCAGGCTGTTTATGTACGAATT
>CACWNZ010000041.1 GCA_902762335.1 uncultured Ruminococcus sp.
ATTGTTGAAGCTTACCGTTACTACGGGCTTCTGAACGGTACCGTCTGCTACGAAGGTAGTGTTATCGGCGGTTATATCAAGATAGGATTCGGGGATCCTCTCAAGAGCGGGAACGAAGTCGCGCTTTTCCGTCTTGCTGCAGACCGTGCAGACGTATACGGTATAGCCGTCGCTCGTATAGTTGGGAGCCTGAGTCTGTGACTCAACGAAGGTATGATCCTTTACGGGTAAGACTCTCTCAAAGGTCTCGCCGCAGATGCTGCAGGTGACCTGAGCCTTGCCCTCGCTGATGCAGGTGGGCTCGGATATTACAGTCTGCGTACACTTTGAGTGGTTGCAGTATACATTGAAGTGTGCGGTGAAGGAGCCTGTATAGTTGCCCATGCCCGTAATCACCGCAGTTGCCTCGCCGGGTGCATAGTTGTTGGAATAATATACGGTGTAGTCCTTGCCCTCGACGAGCTTGTAGCCCTCATGAACTATCTTGAGAGCCGGCTGTACGCCTGTAGAATGGTTAGCGCTTGTAAGCGCCTGATCGGAGATAGCCGCGCAGGTAACGTCGCCTGCGTTGATGTCCTTGGGGTTGATATAGAAGTTGCCCGTATAGGTTCCGGTGATATTGCCCTTGCCTGTTACGACAACGGTAGCATAGTCGCCGACCTTCTTATTGTTGGAATAGGATATCGTATAATCCTTGCCCTCTTTGAGAATGTGCTCGAGGCTGTCGCCTGCCGCTATTACCTGTATCTCGGGACGGTACTCGGTCACCTTGGGCGAATAGTAGACCTCGGGTACTTTTATCATGCCCGACTCTATGGGATACTTGACGTTTACGATACAGGAATCGGTCTTTGCGCCTGATCTTACGGTGATCTTGGCGCTGCCTACGATACGGCCCGTTACAAGACCGTTTTCGTCAACGGTAGCTACCGCTTCGTTGTCCGAGGTCCACTTGAGAGCAACGTCTCCTACGGTGGCGTCCTTTTCGTTGTAGACGTCGGCGGAAAGCTGGCAGGTACCTGTCATTTCGTTATCAAGAATAACGTCCGCATAGGGCAGAGTACCCGTAGAGGTCTTGGTGACGTTTCTGATAACTACGCTTGAGGTGGTGAACGAGGTAAAATAGGTGCTGAGAGAGTAGCCTGACTCGGTTACCATAGTAATAGTTGCCGAGCCGTTGCCGACTGCCTTGAGGTTGCCTGCATTGTCGATAGTAACAGCCTTTTTATTGTCCGAGATCCAGCGAGCCACCTTGTCGTCATGGTCGTAGGGCTTGTTGGAATCGATCGTAAGGTCTGCGCCGAGCTGCATTTTTGCGCCTACGTTAAGGTAGCTGTGGAAGGTAGTGCTGTTGTCTGCCTTATTGAATATAGTACCCCTCGTAGCCTTCTTGAGCACCTGAAGCTTGAAGGTCTTTTTGACCGCGGGTCTTGCCTTTGATGATGCAACTACCGTAACGGTACCCTTTGCAAAGCCCGTTGCCCTGAACTCTGTACCGGAGGTATAGGTAACGTCAACGTAGTCGCTGTTGTTCGTGCCGTTGCCGATGACCTTCCATACGATCGTATCGTCGGGAGATGCGCCGTCGTCAGAGAGAAGCGAGCCGTTTACGGTAAGCTCGTTCTGGTCGTATACGGGAACGGTGTCGCCTTCGTTTATTGTGATAATCTTGCCGTTCTTCTCGTAGGTGAGCTTTACCTGTGAGGATACTATCTTCTCCTCTACGTTACAGGTGATGTTTGCCTCAACGCCCGAGTTCTTTGCTCTTGCGGTAATGGTTACGACGCCCTTTGATACGCCGGTGATGACCGCGCTCTGCTCGTTGGTATAGGCGCCCGTTACCGCAGACTTTACGGTAGCGATCTTCGTATTGGAGGATTTCCATACGATCTCTTCATCTGCCGTTGCGGGATACATAACGGCCTTTATTGTCTCGCTGTTGCCTACTCTTGTAGTGATAGTCTTAACGGAGTAGGAGATAGACGTAGCCTTGGTGATTACTCTTATGTTAGCCTCGGCAAATACGTTGTCGTTTTCGCCGTAAACCGTGATAGTAGCATCGCCCTTGCCGACAGCCTTGATAAGACCCTTATCATCGACCGTTATTACGTTGGGGTTGCTGCTTTCCCATCTGAATTCATCGGTAGCGCCGGATTCATAACCTGAGCCCGTGTAGGTAGGAGTAGCATCGTACTTGAGCTGTACGGTCTTGTTGATCTCCATTGCGGTGGGCGCGTTGGTTATCTTGAGCGCCTTTGCGGGATTTTCCTTTACTATAACAACGTGGATATACTTGGGAACGTTCTTATAGGGATCCTTGGTCTTGGTAACAAGGTTTAATTCATCATCATAATCAAGATAGTTCTTGGGACCGTAGTTTTCATCTCTCGGTGTCGTCTCGGTCTTTTTGAACTTTGCAATGATAGTGACCGCGCCGTTTATTTTGGGTGTGAACAGACCGTCGGAATTTATCTCAGCCTTCTTGGTGGCGGTCATTTTCTGACCCGAAGCGCCCTCGTAGTTGCCGTCCACTACCTTCCATTCTACCGTATCGGTAGAATCACCGGGATCGGGCGCACCTTCAAACTGGTACTTATGGTTTGCTATCGCCATTATGGTCACCGAGTTTGAGAGGTTGTTGTCGTTAAGCGGAAGGATCGTAACGCCCTTGTCGCTTACCTGAGATACGAACATATCTGTTGCGGGTTTGTAAGTAACTATGGTGACGGTACGATACACCTCACCGCTTGAGGTGGTGAAATAGAGCTGGGTCGTTCCGGGATTTTTTTCTACCCACTCTGTTTCGTCTCCGTTCCTTACGCTGTAGCCGCCCCTGAGAGTAGCGGTTATGCTGCCCTTTCCGGACGAAGGCGCCAGAATGCTGACGTAATCGCTCGCATCGCCGTCGGTAAACAGACGTATCTCATCGTCTACAGCTACGCCGCTGTCATTGCTTGCTACGACTTTTATTGTCTTTTTTACGTTGTGATATACGCTGTCCTTGCCTGCAGCTTCGGAGGTATCAAGGTAAATGATAGGATTATCACCGAGATCCTTGCCGTCCGAATCCAGCACCTTGAGCTGTGTTGCAACGGAAGCGGCTGCCTGAGCGGTTATGCTCATCGGCAGAACGCCGGAAACGACACCCGTTGCACCGCAGGTGAGAAGAAGTGCGGCGGTGGAAACAACTGACAACGCTTTTTTAAGAGCCTGCTTGGTTTTTCCCATTTTGTTCTGTTCTCCTTTACTTGATTTTCAGGTCATCGCCCGGTCCTCAAAGTATTTCCTCCTTTCCATAATGCCGAAAAAAATGACCGCAGCTACATACCTATTCAATGATATTCTAACATTATTATCAATCGGTGTCAACCGCAGTATCTGAAATTTGCATGAATCGTGAGTAAAATTATATGAACGGTGTACAAAAAAATGAGTTGATGATCTCACTTGGCAGCAGATCCTGACTCACAGATAAACCCCGCGATCTCACCCGTGATGCGTTTTGTCTCGGGGGTAAGCGTGCCGAGAGTTCCTGCGGTGTGGAACGTCCCTTCAAGGGCGATCATTCTGACGGTCCTTCCGCAGCGCTCAAGCCTTGTTTCAATATCAAGGGAATCGGCATAGAGGGTCTCGCGGGGATCGCAGGTGATGAAAACGGGCGGAAGAACGGAATAATCTCCCCAATAGGGCGATACCTCCCACGATGAGGGGTCTGCGGAGCCTGTGTATACCTCGTTCACCGTGCCTTTAAGTCCTTTTCTTATGATGAAGTCTGTATTGATGTCCTCGTTAATGCTTCTGTCAAGAGAGCCCGAGAGGTCGGTAAAGGGCGAGTGAAGAATAAGACAGAGCGGCGGCTCCGAATTCTTTTTGTGCAGTCTCATCGCAAGGGAAAGAGATAGTCCCCCTCCCGCGCTGTCGCCCGCAAGAATTATCCTGCCCTGAGGCGCAAGCTTTTTTACGTGATTATATACCGCCTCACATTCATTGAGAGCCTTCGGGAACTTATGCTCGGGAGACAGACTGTAATCGACCATTACGACCGTACAGCCCGTTTCAAGCGCAAGAGCCTCGGCATATTTTCTGTGGTGCGGAAAGATACCGAGCACAAAGGCGCCGCCGTGGATATACACTATCGTGTCGCCCGTTTTGCCGTGGAGCGAGGATGTCACCTCTACGGGAACGCCGCCGAACAGCTTTTTCTTGGTCAGCACTCCCCTGCGGCTGTTCCTGATACTGCCGTCGCCGCAGAGAAGCCTGCGGGCGCGCATGAGCCCTTCCATATCCATATTGCCGAAATCCACCGTGCTGTAGCGCTTTTGCAGCTTTTTTACGACCAGCTTCATTATAAGCGAGTCGGCTTTTCTTGTTTCTACTGACATAACAACACCTTTTCTTTATTTTGTTTTGGTAAAACTATACATATTATATAGCCACGTTTACAAAAATGCAATAATATTGTGCTGTATCCCGCAAAAAGCCGCCCTGCTCATCATTATCACGACGGGCGGGGCGGCGGTAAGGGTCATTTTCGCTTTTTCTTCGGCTCGGGAAGCTCGGGGTAAGATGCTTCAAGAAGCTCCGCAAGAAGCTCCCTGTTGTCCGTTTCCTCTACGAGCAGCATATCCTTTGCTCCCTCGTAGGGCGTTTCGAGGGGAGCGTCGGGCAGCAGCCTTTTTGCTGCCGTTACGGGCTTTACAAGAAAACGGTCGTCATAAATTCCGCCGAATATCCTGCCCTTGTAATACAGGATATACTCCCCCATCATCGGACGGAAGGTCACGCCCTCTGTTGACGAGAGCTGCTCTAAGATATAGTCAAGGTATTCCTTGTGCGATGCCATAGCTGCGCCTCCTTATTCATCTGTATCGGAGCCGTTTTCATCATCATCGTCGGACGGCTTTTCTGAAGTATTAGCTTTTCCGGCTATAAGACGGTCATAAAGACCGAGCATATTCTCGGCAAACGCCTGCTCGCTGAATTCCTTTGACCTTTTCAGCGAGATCTCCGACATTTTTGCGCGGAGCCCGTCATCGTTAAGTATCTTAAGCACGTTTTCGGCAAATTCCTTTTCGTCATGATAGACGTAGCCGTTCACGCCGTCCTCAAGAACGCCCTGAAGACAGGGGTCGTCCCTGCATACGAGCGGCAGACCGCAGGCCATGGCTTCAAGATAGGTAAGGCTGTGCATCTCAAAAGTAGACGCGCTGAGAAAGACCATGCCGAGCTTGTAGTATTTATAGGTCTCGTCATGAGGCACGAAGCCCGGGAAGCTGACGCTGTCGTCAAGCCCGAGCTTATGCGTGAGATGCTGCAGGTGCTTCATATCGGGTCCTCTGCCTGCTATGATAAGATGTGCCTTCGGCTCTTCCTTCAGCACAGAGGGGAAGAAACGCAGGATCTCGGAGATATTTTTCTCGGCGCTGAGCCTCGATACTATGACTATCACCTTTTTATCGCCGCTTATGCCCATTTCGTCAAGCAGCCTTTTCTTTTCCTCGGTTGTCTGCTCTTTAGTGAAGCGGTCAAGAATTATCCCGTTGGGAATAACAAGATTGGGATTCTTCAGACCGTAGCCGTCAAGCAGAGCCTTTGCCTTATACGAAGGCACGGTTATCATATTCGCGCCCTTGTAGGCGGCGCCCATAAATTTTTTGGTGCTCCATTCGACCGCCTTGAGGGACGCGCGGTCGTGAAATGCAAATTTTGCATAATCCGTATGCCAGGTCATCACAACGGGAGCTCCCGCCTCCAATGCAATAGCCTTGCCGAGCTTTGCGGCGGGACCCTCGGTATGTATATGAACTATATCGGGGCTCCATTCCTTCAGCTCGTCAAGATACGGGTGGCGCTTTACAACGCTGAATCTCAGATCGGGATACAGCGGCACCTTTATCGACGGAAGATAATACACGTCGCCCTCGTGGTGCTCTTTTCTGTCACCCGACATAGTGAGTATCCTCACGTCATGTCCCTGAGCAGTATAGGTATCGTGAAGCGTTTTAACTACAACGGTGACTCCGTTGGTAAGATTAGAATATGCATCGACAGAAAGCAGTATTTTCATTAATCAGTTCTCCTCTCACGGTCTTCGCATCAAGTGATCACAGGGTCAGATGCGAATGCCGCAGCAACTTCTGCGCAATCTGCTATACATAATAACACAATTTCCGGCAAAGAACAAGCCCCCGCGGCATAAATCTGCCGCGAGGGTGCGTTCTTTATATCGGTTCAGGGGGGTGACCTGATACGTTCTGCTCCGTTATGACCTACGCCTGATAATTGCTCCGTGCGCCTGCGGGATATTTATACTTGGTCTTTTTCTGCGCCTCTGCCGGGCTTTGGCAATTATATTATCCTTTTGCATAAAGGTTATTATACGGGTCAGAGGTAAATTACGTGATTGAAAAAGAACGCAGAACGTGATAAAATTAAAAAAAACGAAGGGACGTAACCTGTATATGACGGAAATAGAAAAAATAGCGTATACGAAATTCTTTATCGACAAGCTTGCTAACGGGATAAATCCCCTTGACAATACCCCGATACCCGAAAACGAACTGCTCAACAACATACGCATTTCAAGATGTATGTTTTACGTTTCGGATATTCTGCGGCAGGTAATTGAAAACGGCGGCGTTCAGAAAAAGAAAAGCACACCTAAGATACCTTTTTCGATCTCGGACGAGCAGCTTTCAAGATTTCCCTATTCCGATCAGCCTATGCCCGTCAGCAGGATAACCGAGGGCGTAAACTCGCTCATCGATACGGATATCATGAAAAAACTGCCGTACAGCGATATAACGGATTGGCTTATAAGCATCGGCGTGCTCAAAACGGTGCAGACCTCCGAGGGCAAGAGCGTAAAGCGGCCTACCGAGCGCGCTTATCAGCTCGGCATCACTCTTGAGCTGAGACAGGGACAGTATAACAGCTACTACGTCGTGCTTTACAACAGACAGGCGCAGGAGCTTATCATAGATAATATGCAGGCTATACTCAGCTATAAAAGCTCCAAGGACGAGCAGTCTGCGCCCGAAGCAGAGGGAAACGCCCCTGACGGCTGCTGAGCCGAGCCCGATACACTACAAAAGGCTCCCCTGCCTAATCCGGACAGGGAAGCCTTTATTTTGTGATATATGATCTTATCGATCCTGCTGCTCAACGGTAATGCTTATGCCGAATTGCGTTCTCGATACGGCGCACTTTCGCAGCTTTTTCACGGGAATGAAGCTGTATTTCTTCAAAAACTTACTATAATGGCAGTGCATCGCACCGCCCGCGACAATTATTCATTCAGACCGTGCAAAAACTCATAGTATGAGATACCTCCGTTTATCAGCTTTCAGGTTTCAGTTAACGCAAAAGCACGTATGATCGCTGAAACGGAGCATGAAGTTCTCTACAGCGGACGGCTCAATAAGATTGACCGTACAGCCGCCGAAGCCGCCGCCCGTCATGCGTGAGCCGTATACCCCGCCGACAGAGAGCGCCTTCTCCGTCAGAATATCAAGCTCGGCGCAGGATACCTCGTAATCGTCGCGCAGAGAAATATGCGATCCGTTCATCAGTCTGCCGAATCCCGCCGCATCTCCCCGCTTAAGAGCTTCGGCAGCATCAAGCGCGCGCCTGTTTTCATAGATAACGTGCCTTGCGCGTTTCATAACTACGGGGTCGGTGATAAGGCGCTTGCGTTCCTCGAATTCCTCGGGCGAGAGAGAACACAGCGTTCGTACGCCGAGAGCCGCAGCGGCAGCCTCACATTCCCTTCTGCGGTCGTTATAAGCCGATGATGCAAGCGAGTGTCTTACGCCGCTGTCAACGATAACTACGGCGGCGCATTCCACGGGGATCAGGGAATATTCAAGCGTATGGGAATTCAGCAGCACGGCTCGTCCTTTTTTGCCCGCCGCGCTTGCGAACTGATCCATAATGCCGCAGTTAACGCCGATAAAGCGGTTTTCGGCAAACTGACATATAACCGCCGTCTCCTGAGGTGTCAGCGGGACAGAGTACAGCTCTTTAAGCGCCGCGCAGACTGCCGTTTCTATCGCCGCCGATGAGGACAGCCCCGCGCCGCAGGGAAGATCACCGCAGAAGCAGAGGTCGCACCCTCGCTCAAGCGGATACCCGAACGCCCTCAGAGCAAGTATCACGCTTACGGGATAGTCCGCCCATGAGCCCTTAAGGGAAAGCTCGGCAAGAGAATACTCTGCAATGCCGTCAGCCGTGAAGCTCCCGGAATAAAAGCGCAGCTTATCGTCATCTCTCGGCGCGGCGGCGCAGTATATTCCCATATCGACGGCGAGGGGCAGGACGAAACCGCCGTTGTAATCGGTATGCTCACCTATAAGATTGACCCTGCCCGGCGCAAAGCAAACCGCTTCGGGCTGTCTGCGGAACACCTGTTCAAAAAGCGTACGTATTTCTTTCATTTTGTCTCTCCCTTTTCAGCCTGAAAGATGATTTTTCGTCTGTTCATATATTATCACGAATACGGCGTTTTGGCAATGAGTGCCGGGCGGATCTTTAGGGTAATAATTAGTGAAAGGTGTTGCATTATCGTGAAGATCTATGATTATAACGGGTCGGCTAATATCGTGGGCAAAAGAATAAAAGAGGCACGGACAAAAAGAAATATGTCTCAGGAGGAGCTTGCGATAAAGCTACAGCTCAGGAACATCATTATAGGGCAAAAGGTCATAAGCCGTATCGAAAAAGGGGAACGCTTCGTTGCGGATTATGAATTGCTCGGCTTCTCGGAGGTATTGGGTGTTGATCTGTATATTGCAATTTGAAGGTGGGTATGATAGAATAGAAAGGAACAAAAAAGAGAACGGGAGGTCAAAACATGGAAAAGGCAAAAAAGGAAAAGCTGCTCTCCCTGCCTACACCGTGCTACGTGATAGACGAGGCGGCGCTTATATCAAACCTTGAAACGCTGAACAGGGTCGAAAGGGAAACAGGCTGTCACGTCCTTCTGGCGCAGAAGGCTTTTTCGGCTTATCACGTTTATCCGCTTATTGCGCGGTATATAAGCGGAACTACCGCAAGCGGGATATTTGAGGCAAGGCTCGCGCATGAGGAAATGGGAAACAGACAGATACACGTCTTTTCGCCCGCCTACAGAGATGAGGAATTCGATGAGCTGACGGGTATATGCGACCATATAGTGTTCAATTCCTTCTCGCAGTGGAAGCACTTCAGAGAAAAGGCGCTTTCCTGCAAGAACGTTTCCTTCGGACTGAGGATAAACCCCGAATATTCCGAGATAGAAACCAAAATATACGACCCCTGCTTTACGGGCTCAAGGCTCGGTATAACGCTTGAGAATTTTGAGGAAAACGAGCTTGACGGGATCAGCGGACTGCACTTCCATACGATGTGCGAGCAGGGCGCGGATACCCTTGAGCGAACACTCAGGGCGGTAGAAGAAAAGTTCGGGAAGTACCTCTATAAAATGAAATGGATAAATTTCGGCGGGGGTCATCATATAACACGAAAGGATTATGACGTTGACCTGCTCATATCCTGCATTAACAGGATAAAGCAAAAATACGGGCTTGAGGTGTATATCGAGCCGGGCGAGGCCGTGGCAATGAATGCGGGTTATCTTGTCTGCTCGGTACTGGACAGGACTAAAAACGGGATCGAGATAGCTGTCGTTGATACCTCTGCCGCGTGCCACATGCCCGACGTGCTTGAAATGCCCTACAGACCATATATTATAGGCTCGGGTATGCCGGATGAGCTGAAATACACCTACAGGCTCGGCGCGCCCACCTGCCTTGCGGGGGACGTTATCGGCGACTATTCCTTTGACGAGCCGCTTGATATCGGCGACAGGCTTATCTTTACGGATATGGCGATATATTCTATGGTCAAGAACAACACCTTCAACGGTATGCCCCTGCCGTCGATATATCTGCTTGAAAAGGACGGAAATACAAGACTGCTCAGAAAATTCGGATACGAGGATTTCAAGAGCCGTTTGTGAGAATAATAAAAGAGGAATTTATATGGGAGAGAACTTTCTGACGGTAGGCACACAGGTGCTTGAGCTGTTTATACTTATTGCGGTAGGCTTTTTGTGCGGAAAAACTAAAATGCTCAACGAAAAAACGGTCAAATCCGTAACCGATATTGTCCTGTACATAGTCTGCCCCTGCGTTATAATTGAAAACTTTATACGCCCGTTTGATCCCGCCATGCTCGGCGGACTGCTTACGGCGGGCGCGGCGGCGCTTGTCATACACATAGTATCAGTCGTTATCGCTATGCTGGTGTTCCACGACAAGAAGCCCGAGAGAAACAGGGTCTATCGTTTTGCGCTGATATTCTCGAACTGCGGATATATGTCCCTGCCCATGCAGCAGGCTATACTCGGCTCGGACGGCGTTTTTTTCGGGGCAGTGTATATAGTCGTGTTCAATATAGTCATGTGGACCTTCGGCGTATGGCTCTCAAGCGGAGATAAAAAGTCGCTGTCGGTCAAAAAAATTACCCTTAATCCGTGTATAATAGGTATGGCGGTCGGGTTTGTTATTTTTCTTACGTCTCTGCCCGTGCCGGAGATCATCAAAAAGCCGATCGAGTTTTTAGCAAACCTCAACACCCCTCTGCCTATGATGATAGTGGGCTATTATCTCTCGCAGACTAAGATACTCGATGCCTTCAAGGACGGCAAGGGCTTTATCTGCGTGCTTTTCAGGCTGATAGCTGTACCGCTCTTAGCCTTCGGAGGCATGATGCTCTGCGGTATAAGAGACACTGTGCTGATAACCTGCGTTATCGCAGCCTCTGCTCCCGCCGCTGCGGCTACTACTATGTTTGCCGCCAAGTTCGACAACGACGCAAGACTCTCTGTTAATTTAGTAACACTTTCTACCCTGCTTTCGGTGATAACAATGCCGCTGATAGTCGGCTTTGCGCGGACGGTCGGGGGCTGAAACGAGCTCAAAGGAGAAGGATATTATGGATATAAACGAAATCAAGGCAAGAGCGGAGCAGCTCCGTTCGGAGATACTTTATCACAACAGGCGCTATTACAACGAGGACTCCCCCGAGATAAGCGACTATGAATACGATATGCTCCTCAGGGAGCTTGAAGAGATAGAGAATAACTATCCTCAGCTTAAAACGCCCGACTCCCCTACGCAGCGTGTGGGCGGAGAGGCGGCGGCTAAGTTCTCGCCCGTTGAGCACGCCGTCCCCATGGAGAGCCTGCACGACTCTTTCTCTCACGGCGAGATAGCCGACTTTGACAGGCGCGTCAGAGAGACGGTAAGCTCGCCCGTATATATCGTCGAGCCGAAGATAGACGGTCTTTCGGTCTCGGCGGAATACAGGAACGGTATTTTTGTAAGAGGCTCTACAAGAGGCGACGGTCTTGTGGGAGAGGACATCACCGAGAATCTCAAGACGATAAAGTCCCTGCCCATGAAGCTGAAAAAGCCCCTTCCCTATCTTGAGGTCAGGGGCGAGGTGTATATGTCGATAGAGAGCTTTGAAAGGGTGGTCGCCGCGCAGGAGGAAAGGGACGAAAAGCCCTTCAAGAACCCGAGGAATGCGGCGGCAGGCTCACTGCGTCAGAAGGACGCCAAGATAACGAAGGAACGCAGGTTAGATATTTTCGTGTTCAATATACAGCAGATAGAGGGCGAAGAGATAACGAGCCATAAGCAGTCGCTTGAGTTTCTCAAGGAGCTGGGCTTTACCGTTCTGCCGTTTTATTACGAATGCGCAAACGCGGATGAGGTGACAGAAAAAATAGAGGAGATCGGCGCGCGCAGGGGCGAGCTTGCCTTTCAGATAGACGGCGCAGTGATAAAGCTTGATGATCTTGAACAGAGAAGGCTTCTCGGCAGTACGGCGAAATTCCCGAAATGGGCGGAGGCATATAAATATCCGCCCGAGGAAAAGGAAACGGAGCTGCTTGACGTAGAGATAAACGTCGGCAGAACGGGAGTTCTCACGCCTACGGCGATATTCGCGCCGATAACCCTTGCGGGAACGACCGTCAGCCGCGCCACCCTGCACAACGAGGACTATATAAGAGAAAAGGATATACGCATAGGCGATACCGTGATACTCCGCAAGGCAGGAGAGATAATACCCGAGGTAGTGTCGGTATCTAAGCATAAGGATGGCTCCGTGCCCTTCCGTATGCCCGGGGTCTGCCCGTCATGCGGCTCGCCCGTTTCATACGAGAACGGCGAGGCGGCTCTGCGCTGTACCAATACGGACTGCCCCGCGCAGCTCATGCGGCACATGATACACTTCGTATCCCGCGACGCTATGGATATTGACGGTCTGGGCGAAAAGGTGCTGGCAAAGCTCTGCGAAAAGGGGCTTATCTCCTCTCCCCTCGATCTGTACCGTCTGACAAGAGAGGATATACTGACCCTTGAGAAGAAAAAGGACAAGTCTGCGGATAATCTCATAAGGGCGATAGAAGCCTCAAAGTCAAACGACCTTTACAGGATAGTTTTCGCGCTCGGCATAAGACACATAGGACAAAAGGCAGCCAAGCTGCTTGCCGACAGATTTGTCACCCTTGATGCGATAGCTTCCGCAGGCGCCGACGAGATAGCCGCCACAGAGGGCTTCGGCGAGATAATGGCGCAGAGCGTCGCAGCGTATTTTGCCCTTGACGAGAGCAAAAAGCTGGTTGAGGAGATAAAGGCTCTCGGCATAAACACAAGGGTGCTTAAGGAAAAGAAGGCGGCATCTGAGGAAAGCCCGTTTTTCGGCAAGACCTTTGTAATAACGGGTACTCTGCCCAACTACAAGCGCAGCGAGGCGGCGGAGATAATAGAGAGCCTCGGCGGAAAGACCGCTTCGAGCGTATCAAAAAAGACCGACTATGTCCTTGCGGGAGACGAGGCGGGCAGCAAGCTGACTAAGGCACAGGGATTGGGTATCACTATAATAGACGAGGCTGAGTTCGACAGAATGAGAAGCTCTGCCGAAGAGGTCTGAAGCATTAAGGACGGGATAAGGCTTAGGGGCTTTATCCCGTCTTTTTCAAAAAATTATCGTTGCACAAACCGATACGTTCGTATATAATTATCGTAGAAAAGTATATATCAAAACAGGGAGTGATAAAATGCGTACCGACAAGATAAACTATTATCTCGATATTGCAGAGACGGTGCTTGAGCGCGGCACCTGTCTGAGAAGGAATTACGGCGCTATAATAGTAAAGAACGATGCGATAATATCAACGGGCTACGTCGGAGCGCCGAGAGGGAGAAAAAACTGCATAGATATGGGCTTTTGCGTGCGTGAGAATCTCAGAGTGCCGAGGGGCGAGAGATACGAGCTTTGCAGGAGCGTTCACGCCGAGCAGAACGCCATAATCAACGCCGCCCGCGAGGATATGATCGGCTCAGTCATGTTCCTTGTAGGCAAGGACGCCAAGACCGGCGAGTACGTCCGGAACGCCTCCGCCTGCTCCCTGTGCAAGAGAATGATAATCAACGCCGGAATAAAGCAGATAATCATACGCAACAGCAAGACAGAGCATACCGATATCGACGTCATTGATTGGGTGATAAACGACGAGTCGATAGAGGGTGTAATGGGCTATTGAAATAGTGATTTTCGACAGTTTTTAACAAATTTTTTCCTAAACTATTTACTATCTTGTAGGAGTGTGCTATAATACTTTCATAAATTTTTTATGAAAGGTGTAGTTCACTATGGGTAAATTCGCATCGGAATTCAAAGAGTTTGTTCTCAGAGGAAACGTCCTTGACCTTGCGGTCGGCGTTATCATCGGCGGCGCCTTCAACAGCATCGTTACTTCGCTTTGTAACGACGTCATTATGCCGGGCGTTGCATGGATAGTTGCCAATGCTTCAGGTATGGATATAGTCAACCCCGAGACAAATCAGCCCGATTTTTCAAAGGTGCTTTCATCTCTGAACGTCGGTCCTATCAATTTAGGCAACTTCTTCTCTGCTATCATAAGCTTCCTTCTCCTCGCCTTCATCATCTTCCTTTTCGTAAAGGGCATAAACAAGCTTATGAATATCCGCAAGAAGCCCGAGCCCGAGGCAGAGCCTACTACGAAGAAATGTCCCTTCTGCATGAGCGAGATAGCAATAGAGGCTACACGCTGCCCGCATTGTACTTCTGTGCTTGAGCTTGCGGAAGAAGCGATCAAAGACAAAAAATAAGCCGCAGGGCATTACCCTACAGCTTGAAATCATCGGCGGTAAATTTCGGAAGTGTCGGCAGCGAGCGGGGCTCACGCTTTAACGGATCATATTCGTATCTCTTACAAGCATCGCCAAGCTCAGCTGCGCCGTATGGACACACGGGTTTGCCGCTGTTGTTTTTTTGGCAGTATCTGCAGTATTCGCATTTTGGCGGGATATTATTTCCGAAAAGCTTTTTTCTCGAAAGAAACATTGCTATCATCCTCTTTTCAGCATTCACTTCATTTATTATACATATTTTATCATGATATGTAAATACCTATATTATTTGGGAGCAGAACGCCATGGTTTTCAGAAGCAAAAATACCGAGCTGAATTTTGTTGACGGGGTAGGCTTTCTTACCTTTCCCTCCCTGTCGGAGCTTTCGTTTATAAATCATGCCTTTTCCACGAGGATAGGCGGGATAAGCACCGATGAGTATAAGTCCATGAACCTCAACTTCAAGCGCGGCGACGACCCCGAAAGGGTCACAGAGAATTATAAGATATTCTGCAGGGCTGCCGGCTTTGACTATAGCAGCCTTGTAAGCTCGTCACAGGACCACAACATAAACGTGCGCTGCGTGACGAGCGCCGACTGCGGGATAGGCATTTACCGTGAGCACGATATGGCAAGCGTTGACGCTCTTGTTACAAACGAGCCCGGCGTTACTCTTGTTACTCATTATGCCGACTGTACCCCGCTGTATTTTGCCGACCCCGAAAGGCGCGTTATAGCTCTTGCCCATGCCGGCTGGAGAGGCACTGTCGAAAAAATCGGCGAGGCCGTTGTTGACGTTATGACCGAAAGCTACGGCTGCGACCCCACGGATATCATCGCCGTGGTGGGTCCTGCTATAGGTCCCTGCTGCTATGAGGTAGACACTCCCGTGTATGAGAGGTTTGCTTCTCTGACGGAATTAAAGCCCGCATATTTTACAAGATCCCTCGGACACGGCAAGCATCTTGTAGATCTGAAGGAAACAAACCGCCGTATGCTTTTAGAGGCGGGACTGCTGAGCATAAACATAACGATAAGCGACGTATGCACCAAGTGCAACAGCGGACTGCTTTATTCCCACAGGGCGAGCAAGGGAAAGCGCGGCGGGCTTGTTGCCATGATGTGCATAAAAGACTGATACGAGATATAAAAATGGGCTGACACACCGTTGAATGAGTGCGTCAGCCATTTTTTCAGTTATTGTGCTGTGAATAGTGGTGAGCCTTTTCAAGAAGCATATCCTTGACCTTCATAAGTCTGGTGCGGCTGCTCCTGTCGTTTTCTTCAAGCTTCATGGCAATGTATTTGATAGTCGCTTCATAGCGGGGTATCATAACGTGCTCGAGAGAATTTACCCTTCTGCGCGTGCGCTCTATCTCCGCCGCCATAAGCTCGCAGCTCTTCTCGGTCTCCGCAAGCTTTATGAGATCCGGCATCAGATCGTTAAGAGCCGATACCGCATCGTCAAGCTCAAAGGAAGTGAAGGCAAAGCCGTAGGGATAGATGTCGCTCTTTTCGGGGCTTTCGCTCACAGAGGAAAAAACGGGAACGTCAACGCTCATGATATTCTTAGAGCCCACTTCAACGCCCGTCTGCTGCTTTGATGACATCAGCGAGGAATCGAGAGCCTTTTTGCTCATAACGGCGCTTGCATTGACAAAATGCGCGCTGCACTGCTCAAGCTCGGCTTCTACCTTTTCACGCAGCTTTTTGTTTACCTGAACGAGCTCTATGAACTGTCGCATAAGCTCGTCCCGCTTGTCCTTGAGCATTTTATGTCCCCTGCGGGCGGTGACGAGCTGCTTTTTAAGCCTGGTCATCTGCATTCGCGTGGGGTTTACGTTCATAATGTCCATAGCGATGCTCCTTAAGAATTATTTGCCGTAGTATTTGTCGAGCATATCGTCCTTGATACGCTTGAGCTCGCTTCGGGGCAGGATATGCAGGAGCTCCCAGCCCTTGTCGAGAGTTTCCTCAATAGTGCGGTTTGTCGTGTAGCCCTGAGATACGTATTCTCTCTCAAACGCCTCGGCAAATTCAGCGTATTTTTTATCTATATCGGTCAGAGCCGCCTCGCCCAGAACTATCATAAGCTCACGGGCGTCCTTTCCTCTTGCGTAAGCCGAGAAAAGCTGATTCATCGTTGCCGCGTGGTCCTCTCTCGTTCTGCCGACGCCTATTCCCTTATCCTTAAGACGTGAAAGTGACGGGAGAACGTCTATCGGG
>CACWNZ010000042.1 GCA_902762335.1 uncultured Ruminococcus sp.
GGAAATCCACGCTTCCTATGAGGAGAAGATCTATGAGACGCTGGCTGAAAAAGGCTATATGGTCTATGACTTCTTCCTGCCGGGACTTCTGATTGACGCATTTGAAAGAAAGAGCGGCGTCTATCTCAAGAAATGGATTGACGAAATTGTTGCCAAGAAGATCCGCACTGTCAATATGCTTGGCTGCCATGACGGCATTCCCCTGCTTGACCTCAAGGGCCTGCTGCCGGAGGAAAGCATCCAGAATGTCATCGACACCACCGTTAAACGCGGCGGCTATGTCAAGGATCTCCATGGCGCCAAGAATGTCTACTACCAGGTAAACGCGACCTACTACCCCATGTCCAATACCTTCGAGATACCCGCCTGTATGATGAACAGGTACGTTCTTGACCCCGATAAAACGGATATGAGCAATTACGGCGGTCTCGGCTTCGTTATAGGTCATGAGATGAGTCACGCCTTTGATGCTCAGGGCTTCCTGTTCGATGAGACGGGCAACTACAAGCCCGATATGATAAGCGAGGAGGACAAGAGCAGATTCGGCGAGGTCAAGAAAAAGGTGACGGAATACTATAACAACGTCAAGCTTTTAGGCGTTTACAGGGTAAACGGGGAGCAGACACTCTCCGAGAACATTGCGGATCTTGCTTCTGTGCAGTGTCTTCTCAACATCGCAAAAACAGACGACGATCGCCGTCAGATCTTTGAGGGCATAGCTAAGCAGTGGGCATCGCTGACCCTTATCACAGATCTGATAATTGATCTTGAAGCTAACGTACACAGCCCCGGCGAAGCGAGAGTAAACGGTGTCGTTGCCGATATGGACGAATTCTATGAGGTCTACGACGTAAAGGAGACGGACAAAATGTACGTTGCTCCCGAAAAAAGGGTAAAGGTGTGGTGATAAAATGATAAGAGCAAAACTTGTACTTCGCAACGTGATAAGCAAGCCCCTGAGAACGATTATCATCGTTATTTCCCTTGCGGCGGCGGCATTTGCGGCTCTGTTCTGCATTGCAGGCATAAGCACCGCGCAGAATGACCTGAGAGATTTCTTCAGATCGGGCTACGGCGACGTAGACCTTATTATAATGAACGGAAAAAACTCGGTAAAGGTGACCGAAAGCGACCTTCCCGAGGGAAGCCGCCTTGTCGGGGAATCTCTTACGGCCGTGAAGGAGACTATACCCAACAGCAGGTTTGTAAACTACGTCAATCAGCTCTCGATACAGGTGATAGGCATTGATACCTCTCTTGCATACGAGCTCGGTATGCTTGAGCAGCCCTGTCCCACAAAGGACAGCATGACTCAGGAGGAGGGTCTGACGATGACCCTTCAGCTTGCGGCTCAGCTCAGAAAAAAGGTCGGAGATACCTTCACCTTTTACGGCAGCGGAGGGGTAAAATACGAGCTGAAGATACTCAGCATAGTTCCTGCCACCAAGTTCCTCAACTCAAGGCAATCCTCGATATTAGTCACTCCGGAGCTTGCAAACAAAATCGCGGGTCAGCGAGAAGGCACTGTCAGCATTGCTTATGCGGCTGTAGGCGGTGATCGGGTAAACGAAGCCATGGAAACGTTAAGCCGGAAATACCCCGACCACAGCTATATGGGAACCACCTCTCTTGATTCCGACGATACCATGAACAGTATGCTCAACATATACTACCTTATATTTGCGGTGGTATTCCTCATGGTATGCTTTATAATCGTTTCGATGTCAAAGCACATAGTAAACGAAAGAATGTCCGTCATCGGTATGCTCAGGAGCGTGGGCGGAAGCATAGCCGGTACGGGCGGACTGCTCCTTTGCGAAAGCGCATTTTACGGCTTATGCGGCGGCATTCTCGGCTGTCTGCTCTATATGCCCTTCAGGGGCAACAGCGCGCTTTCCCTGTTTACGCCCGTAGGCACCGAGGACATTGCGCATTCCGACGGCATAAACTTCTTTACGATAGTTTTAGTCATACTCGGGGTCACGCTGATACAGTGCGTATTCTCCGTAGCGGCAATAGTAAAGGCTGCCAAGACCCCCGTGCGCGATATAATCTTCGGCACTAAGGATACCGCCTGTCTCCCCTCGAATCCCGTTACTATAGCGGGTGCCGTGATGCTTGCCGCAGGTGTAGCAGTACACTGCTTTACCGATAGCTTCATCTTCTCGGTAGCGGCTGCTTTTCTCAGCATGATAGGAGCGGTAATGCTGTTCCCGAAATTATTGTTCCTGATATCAAAAGGACTCAGCGCTCTGTTCGGCAGGCTCAATATGCCCGTTGCAAAGCTTGCATCAAAGGAGATCTCAAGCACGAAGAGCAGCGTTTCAAGCGCGCAGCTGCTTCTCTCGGCAATGTCGCTGACGATAGCCATGCTCGTAATATCGGTATCGCTGATGAAGTTCCTTGACTCCCCCGTATACGACTGCGAGCTGATAATCATGTCTCCCGAGCAGAAGGGCGACGTATACGACTATGCCGTAGGAAGTCTTGACGAAGTAGAGTATATTGAAAAGCTGTATGAAAAGCACCTGCAGCAGGACACTCAGGCAAGGCTCAACGGCGAGGAGCGAGATATGCTCGTTATCGCGCTTAACGACGGCGGCTACCGAAGCTTCAGCGGGATCCGTGACTGTCCCGAAAGCCTTGCGGACGACGAGATAGCTCTTGACAAGGTGTTGGCATCGAAAACGGGAATAAACGCCGGCGATACCGTCACCCTCGGTCTTAAGATAGAAAGCTATCTTCCCGTAGAGATGACCTTCAAGGTAAAATGCCTTATAGATGCGGGCTATTACAACAACTACGGAAACACCGCAATGATAAATCTTGCGACCTATAAAAAGGTATACTTTGATTACCCCTCGACCGTGCTGATAAAGACCAGACCCGGAGCGGAATATGACGTACTCTCAATGATGAGAGCGACTCTCTCCGATCCCGCCACCGGCTATATGACGATGGACGAGTACAGCAGTCAGCAGAAGGCGTACGTCGGCGGTATTCTCAGCGTTGTATATGCGGTCATAGTTCTCGGCATTGCTTTGTCGCTTATGGGTACCTTCAGCAATATGCTGATGGGCTTTGAGCATTCAAGAAGAAAATACGCCGTCTTCTACTCATCATCTATGAGCAGGAGCAAGCTGAAGAGGCTCATCGTAGCTGAGACCCTGCTCACCGGCGGTATTTCGGTGCCGGTATCGGTAATATTCGGAAGATTCTTCCTTGAAATAACCAACAAGGCACTCTCCATGCTCAACATGAGTATGCCGCTCGTCACCCCGCTGCTTTATGCCGTCGGCTTTGGCGCGGTCGCCTTCGTACTGCTGATGATAGTGGTATTCAAGCCCATAAGAATGCTTTCCAAGATGAATATTGCCGAAGAAATAAAGACAAGCGCAGACTGATTGCAAGGAGGATAAATCATGAATCAGAATCCATATAACGGAAACAATACACAGTACGGCGGAACTCCTGCCTATAACGGAGCCGACAGCTATCCGCAGCAGAACGGATATCAGGATCAGTATGCCGATCAGCAATACGGCTATCAGGATCAGTATGCCGATCAGCAGGGCGGTTATCAGGATCAGTATGCCGATCAGCAGGGCGGCTATCAGGATCAGTACGCCGATCAGCAGGGCGGTTATCAGGAAAGCTATCAGCAGTATGAGGAGCCTCAGCCCGCTCCGCCTTCTCCGAAAAAACGCACTCAGCGCGTATGGACCACAGAGCCTGCCACGACTCAGCCCATGCCCGCGGAATGGACGACAGAGCCCGCCGCGCCTCAGAGCTACGATACTCAGCCCGACACGCCAACGCAGGAAAAGACTGCTTCCGAGCCCGTACGCAGGGAGCCCGGCGAGATAGTAATAAGCGCAAGAAACATATACAAATCCTTCGGCAAGGGCGAAACGACTCAGGTCGTGCTTGAAGGCGCCGACCTTGATATAGAAAAGGGCAGCTTCGTATCGCTCATGGGCGAGTCCGGCACGGGTAAATCAACGCTGCTGTATCTTATAGGCGGTCTTGACAGAAACTTCACGGGAGACATCTACGTTGCGGGTGAGAATATCGCAGAGCTTTCGGACAGCAAGCTGTCGCAGATACGCTGCAGCAAAATGGGCTTTGTTTTTCAGTTCTACAACCTTGCGGCAAATCTTACCGTAGAGGATAACATACTCCTCCCCATTGAGATGAGCGGAAGAAAAATATCCGACTACCGCGAAAAGTACCGTGAGATACTTGAGATAACGGGTCTTGAGAGCAAGGTGAGATCCTATCCTTCTCAGCTCTCGGGCGGTCAGCAGCAGAGAGTCGCTATAGCGCGCGCCGTACTCGGCGACCCAGAGATACTGCTTGCTGACGAGCCCACGGGTAACCTTGACGCAGCTTCGGGAGCCGAGATAATGGAGCTTTTCTCAAGGCTCAACAAGGAACGCGGCGTTACTATCCTTCAGGTAACACACTCGGCCGAGTCGGCATCCTACAGCAGCAGGATAGTCACCCTCAAGGACAGGATAATACACGGATAAAGCGCTGAGCTATTCATCATAACAAAGACCGCAGCACCTGAAAAAAGGGCGCTGCGGTCTTTTTTGAACCAATGCGAATATTTATGCTTTTTTGGTATAGCTGCGCAACATCATAGTATCTCTGAGAACGATCTCGCCTTTATCGACTACGGGATCAAGTTTTTCGGAGATAGCGCCTGATACGGCGATACGACCATCCTTGTAAGTCCATGTTCCTTCCGAGGGATCGTTGTTATCAACGGTAATAAGGACCTTGCCGTCTTCCTTGAACTCAAACATAACGTACGATCCGCCGTCGCTGTACTCCCATGCATTGCTCACAACGGTCTCCCTGATCACGTCTTCAGTCCTGTCCTCTACACTGAGAGCAGCGACCTTATTGAACACCTTGCTGCCGTCACGCGAAACGATAGTACCGCCGCGCATCTTGACAAAATCGTCCTGACCGCCTGCTTTGTTTCGCAGACCGATATGACCGATATCCTCAACTATAAACCATTTTGTTTCCACAGTAAAGCCGCTGCCGTTTCTTGTCTCAACCTTCTTCTCGTCCTTGAAATACAGACCGATGTAATCATCGCCGGAGCCGTATTCCCAGCATCCGAGGACTTCTGAGGGGTCAACGCTTACCTGATCCTCCTCTTCCTCCGAGGATCCATCTATACTCTCATCTATGCTGTCCTCAATACTCTCGACAGGGCTGCTTTCGGTATTATCTTCGCTTCTCCCGGCGGGGCTCAGGGGCTTGTTTTCGTTACTTCCGGTATCCGATACGCTGCTCTTTGCATCAGTGCTCTGCTTTGATTCACCGCCGTTATTTGCGCAGCCCGCGCCTGCGCAGGCAAGCATAGCGGCAGCCATTGCGATGGCAAGTATTTTGCTTATCTTTGTTTTCATAATGATACTCCCTTCGGCATTTAATATGTGAAGTCATATTGCTCACGACAATATTATAATACCGTACGGGAAAATTTGCAAGAATGCATAATACATAGCAATTCACGTTGATACGCAGGATTTTTTGTATGAACTCGGTTGTTTCAGGGATAATTTCCTTTCAGAAAGCGCTCAGTTCCCACAGTGAATAATAACGAGCAGGTATCGCCGCAGCGTATTTTCCGTTTACGGCAAGATACAGCAGCTTATTGCACAGCTTTTTATTGCAGAGGGTCAGCTTGCTGAGTATCACGGTATACAGCAGCACCGTTCTGTCGTTTGTAAGGGCGCTTCGATAGCTTATACCCATAGGACGGCTGCTTGCATCGCGCAGGTATTCTATAAAGCCCGCATCCCGCTGTGAAAGCTCCTGCCCGTATAGGTTACCCGAGAGCCGTCCCGCTATTTCAAGAAGCTCGTCGGGGTGCGCGTTGAAATGAGCGTCTTCACCGCAGATCATGAACACGGGAACGGTAAACCGCGCTCTGCCGCTCTCTATCTCTTCGCTGCCGATATCCTTCATCTCGGAATATATATCCCTGTCGCTAACGCCAACGACCGCGCCTATACGAATATCGCCTGTCATGAGAGTGTCATGGAAGCTTTCATATATATCCCGCACGGGATCGCCGCCGTCTATCATTCTTTGCAATACGGTATCGCAGCCGAGCTTGTCGCGGCGCTTGTTCCTGCTCCGTCCTGAAATAAAGCTCTGCTTTGTCTGCGGCATATATTCATTGACTATCCTTCTGAGCTCATCGGGTGGAACGGTCTGCTGTACGCAGCGCACGGTGTGCTTTCCCGCTCTGAAAAACGTGAGAAGTACCGCAAGAGTACCGCAGAACAGCATAAGACCTCCCCCTGCCCACGGGAGCCATGCAAGAGCATCGTTTTTTCGTACAACGCTGTCCGGGTTGTCGTTTTCATATATCAGCTCTATCCTGCTGCCTACGTCAACGTAATCGCCTAAGTAACCGTTAAAGCTGTGGCTTACTCCGTTTTTGTCGTTGTAAACAGCCGTGCCGTACACCTGCGGATGTCCTCTTCTGTATCGGACGTAGTCTATCTGTTCTATAGTCGCCTGTACCTGTGTTCCGTTGTTTTTCCTGTTCTCATAATCCATTGACAGCGCAAGAGTCCATATAAGCAGGACTATTCCCGCTATCGTCCCGAGCCACATACTGAAGGTGTACCATTTCATGCTTTTCATTATTCGTCTCCCCTATTAATATTTTTTCGCCCCGCGGCTTTGCGTATATTATACAGCAAAGTAGCGTAAACAGGAGATAAACTGTAACGAACGACTGTATTATCGTCACGAACTGCACGGCGCCGACAGTCCTGACACCTTCAGCTTGCTTGAAAACGCAGGATAATTATGCTAATATTATTTATGGTATCGGACAGGAGGTGTAAAGCCATGCTTGCAGCAGTGTGCGACGACGACCCGATATTCAGGGAAGAAATAAAACAAATGATAAACGATTACGCCGGCGAAAAGCAGACAGATATAGATATATGCGAATTTGACGACGGAAGGGCTCTGCTTGCATCAAGAGATGCCTTTGATATAGTATTTATCGATTATCTTATGCCCGGACCCGACGGGCTCGAGACAGCCAGAGAAATGCGCAAACGCAGGTATGAGTGCAGTATTATATTCGTAACGGCTTATCCGCAGTTCATACTCGACAGCTTTGAGGTAGCGCCGTACAGATTCTTTATAAAGCCCGTGGAAAAGGAAAGACTGACCGCCGCCTTAGACAGCTATCTTGCGCTGCAAAGGGAGCTTGCTCCCGTTATGATAGTGGACGGCGGTGAACGCCATACCGTACGGACGGAGGATATAATATATATTGAAGCGCAGGGGCGCAACAGTGTGATAAGAACAAGGGACAGGACCTACAGATGCTCGAAAAACCTTTCCAGAATAGAGGAGCTTCTGCCGAAGAAGTGCTTTTTCCGCGTACACAGGTCTTATATAATAAATATGTACTGCATTTCTTCTCTGCGCCGTAACGAGATAATAATGATAAACGGGGAAAAGGCTCTTGTCAGCAGAGCCGTTCTGCCCGCATTCAGACGGGCTTACTCCGAATTTATAAAAAGCTATGAATTATAGGTGGGAAACTTATGCTTAACGGTATCGAAATGATGAATTCATATTCTGCGACACTTGAGCTTTTGCTGTATTATCTCTGCACCGTGATGTTCTATACAAGGGTGCTTCATGCAGAGTACAAAAAATATATGCTGTTAATATCTGTTGCGCTGATCCTGCCTATGACGGTAATGGACCGCTTCGGGGACGTGTATTTCTATATGGATGCGATAGTATTCTATTTTCTGGGGAGCATACTGCTGTGCCGCATGACGATAAAAAAGTCATCTGTATGGGTACTTATTAAGTGCTATTTGTTCCTGAACTTTACAAATATCCTTGCGGGCTTTTTCTTTATCACCTTCCTCGGAATGAAGTCCGTGCTTGCTATAGAACTGTTTACAAACACGCTCACCGCCGTGATCATTACCGTGATCTGCTGCACAGGACTGAGAAACAGACTCAGGCTGATATTGGAGCACACCTCACGAATGGTAATAAATCTTATGCTCGTGCTGCTTATAACTCTGACGATGCTCGGAACTATCCTCGTAGCCGATCAGGTCCTGCCGAAGAATCCCTCCATCAAGTCATTTGCAAAATATCTGTTCCTCGGGCTGATAATTCTTACTATCATCATTGCGATATGCATTATGGTATATTCTATGACGAACAGGCTGATAAAAAGCAGAGCCGAAAGCTATGAAAAACAGATAGCTTCGCAGTATGAATACTATACCGAGCTGTCAGCCTCATATCTTGAGCTGCGGCGCTTCAGACATGATCACAGGAATATGCAGATAGGGCTGAGAAAGCTGCTTGCCGAAAACAGGACCCGTGAAGCTCTTGAAATGCTTGACAAAATGGACGAGAGTACAGGCGCCTCGGTAAAATTCGACACGGGCAGCGGTGTGGTAGATGCCCTGCTGAACATAAAGCAGAAGGCGGCAGAAAAAACGAACACCCTTATAGACTTTGAAGGCAGCGTGCCTGCCCGCAGCATTGAGCCCGTTGAGCTTTGCATTATTTTCGGAAATTCGCTTGATAATGCCATTGAAGCCTGCGCCAAGCTAAGCCCTGACAAAAGAAAGAATATAAAGATAAGCTGCAGCCACATGGGCGGTATCGCGCATATCAGGATCACCAATCCCGTAT
>CACWNZ010000043.1 GCA_902762335.1 uncultured Ruminococcus sp.
GTATTTTTGCCATATTTTCGCCATTTTCACTAAAGAGCTCATTTTTCTTTGTGTTATTGCACGAATATGCTCTTTATAATTTGTCGGTATATCCGTCAGCTGTAATAGCTCCTGTGCAGGATACACAGATCCCTGATATCTATCAGACCGTCGCCGTTCACGTCTCCTGCATAGCGCGCCGCCTCGCCGAGCTGCTTTTCTCCCGTGAGATGCTTTGCCATTGCCCTGAGATCCGACGTATTGATATTCCCCTCACCCGTCAGATCGCCCGTGATAACTATCGTATAGCTCCCGCCAAGACTGCCGTCGGGATAATGCTGCAGCTCTGTACCCGTTCCCGTCCGTCCGGCGGTAACTGTCTTGCCTTTATAGTCTTTGAATACAAGCTCTCCCGAATATACGAGCTCCCTTTTGAGGGCGGCAATGGTCGTTCCCTCCTCAACGCCGAAGATATACCCGCCGCTTATCTCATATCTGCCGCTGCTAAGACCCGATATTATCGCCGTACTGCTCTGAGAAGGCTCCTCACCGCCGACGCTCTGCTGCTCGTCAACAGGGTCAAAGTCCCCTTTGTCTATGATGATCAGCTCGCCGCCGCAGTATACCGCAAGTCTCTCCCCACTCGATGACAGGAGCTGCGCGCCCTCGGGCAGCGCTTTATGTATTCCCGTCTGTTTTCCGTCCATGCCGAAGCTGAGCAGGCTCTTGCCGTCAAGCGCGTATAGCGCCCCGTGACAGTATACCGTACCTGCATATCCCGTCCGGCAAAGCTCCTCAAAGCCCTTTTCGCCGCTGAAGCCGAACACCCTGCCGCCGCTGTCGCAGTAAATACCTCCGTTACCGACAAACGGAACTGAAGGCACGGGACAGAGCGTTTTTTCTCCGCTGTCAACGGACAGTACCCCGTCGGCAAGCAGCGCGTACAGTCTGCCGTCATAGACGAAAAGCGCGTTGACACTGCCGCCCGCCGTGATGCTTTCAAAGCCTTCGGTAACGTCATCATATATCCTTATGACCCCGTCGTCACGGCTGTCGGTAATATAAAGCCGTCCGCCGCATAAAGCGACGCAGCCGCGCTTCGGAGATACGCCGTCGGCTATGAGCATCTGATCGCCTGCCGCAAAGGGATCGAAGACAGCCGCAGAGCCGTCAAAAATACAGACCGCATAGACCTCGTTATCCGAAAAGATAAGCTCCTGCGCATAAACGCTCTCATGCGCCTCGGTGACCCTTTCGCCGCTTCCGCTTATGCACTTGACCGAAAAGCTGTCGGTCTGCGAGTCAAACAAGTAGAATCTGCCGTTTTCATCGGGATAGACAGCCGCCGTTTCCTCCGTTCCGTAAGCCCTGCCCGAAATGATAAGTATGAATAAAACCGCAAAACACGCGAGAGTACACGCCGTCTTTTTTGCTGCCGCCGTCATAGTATCACCCCGCAAATATATCCTTTTATACTATTATAGCCTATCTGCGGCGGCATTACATCTACAAAAGCATTCACATTTATACCGCTCTGCCGCCTCCTCACCGTAAAACCTCACAACATTAAAAAGCCCGCTGAAAATACTTAATGCAAAACAGAGAATAATCAGCCTTTTCTTGAAAATCAAAAATCGCTGTGTTATAATGACAATGTTCAAAAAGGGTAAAATAGCAGGCAGTGTTTCTTTATTTTATAAAAGAGGGGATATTCAGACCATGGAATACTCAATGAATGAAGGAAAACGGGTAGAAATAGAGGTAGACGGAAAGCTCTACAAGAGAAAGGCAATAAAGACCCATTTTGTTAAGCAGGGCGAATCCTACATCGATATAATGAACAAATACGTCGTACCGTGCTACAGCGAGGGCGACTTCATCTCCATAAGCGAAAAGATAATAGCTCTGTGTCAGAACAGAGTAGTCAAGCGCGAGGATATAAAAATAGGCTTCTGGGCCAAGTTCCTCTCCAAGTTCGCCTCTCACCCCGACACGGGCGTAGGCGTAGGCGAGACCATAAAAATGCAGTACGCTATAGATAAGGTAGGTCTGCCCAAGGTGCTGTGGGCGGCATTCTGCAGTGCGGTAACAAAGCCCTTCGGCAGAAGAGGCGTTTTCTATGAGATAGTCGGCGAAGAGGTAGCAGGTCTTGACGGCTTTTACGACCACGTATGGACAGAGTACCGTGACATCGGTATTGAGATGCCCGCAAACCCCACGGGCGTATGCAACGAGATAAAGGAAAAATGCGGCGTATCCTGTATGCTCGTTGATGCAAACGATCTCGGACAGGAGATACTCGGATTTTCCGACGACCTCAAGGATATGGAAGGCAAGCTCAAGGAGTTCATCAAGGACAATCCCGCAGGTCAGGGGCAGGAGACTACCCCCATTATCCTCATGCACCCCGCCGGTACCTCCGAAACAACAGAAGCAGCAGCGGAATAAGACCAACAAGATAATATGCCCCCGTACGGACTTAAAAAGCGGTCCGTACGGGGGCTTTGTTCAGTTATCAAGAAGATAGTTCCTTATCATCTGCATTCTGCCGTCAAGCGCGGCGCTCGCATCGGCGCAGTCGGTAAGTTCCTTAGTGAGCATCTCAAGCTTTTCGGGCGAAATGCTCTTTTTGTATTTGAGCTTATGCTCAAGACTTGCCCAGAAATCCATTGCAATGGTCCTGAGCTGCACCTCGACCTTGACTTCCTTCCTTTCGTTCTCAAGGAATATCGGCACGGATACGATAAGGTGCAGGCTTCTGTAGCCGCTGGGCTTAGGATCCTTTATATAGTCCTTCTTGCTTATCAGCGTTATGTCGTCCTGCTGCAAAAGACAGTTTGCAAGTCTGTATATATCATCTACAAAGGAGCATATCACCCTGACTCCCGCTATGTCGTTGATATTCTCCTCAATGGCTTCAAGGGTCTTGGGCAGCTTTTTTCTTATAAGCTTGCGCAGGATGCTGTCATAGTCCTTTACCCTGCTCTTTATGGTTTCTATCGGGTTGCCGTCGTACTTCAGCGAGAACTGCTCGTTGAGCACCTTGAATTTTGTCTCTATCTCCATAATGGCGCAGCTGTAATTTGCAAAGAACTGTTCAACGGGAGTTATATGCTCCTGCACGAGATCGAGCAGCTTTTCCTCGTTGAAGCTCAGTTCCCTTGTAAATCTGACTATCTCCATTGCCACCTTGTCGGGAGACGGCGCTTCTGCGTGGAATACGTTTTCTTCAGGCATCGTTTTACCTCCTTTTCCGCTTTGCGCGGAACGCTTATTTTATACCCGTCACCTTGTAGTCCCTGTCCTCTACCGCTTTTCTGAGCGCCTCGTCCGGCACCTCCGCCGAAAGTCTTACTACGGCGCAGCCCTTTTCGTGGCTTGCCTGCGCGCTCTCTACGCCCTCTACTGCCTCAAGCGCCTTTTTTACGCTCGCCTCACAGTGCGAGCACATCATTCCTTCAATAGCTATGGTCTTTTCCATTGTTGTTGCCTCCGTTTTCTGTGTGATATTATCAATAAGCCCGTCAAGCTCTTCAGCTCTGAGCGAATTTTTCCTGCGTTTATCGCGCCTTGTGTCAAACAGTTTGAACGCGTTGAGCCTGAGAGCGTTCGTTATGACGAATACGCTCGAAAGGCTCATTGCCGCCGCCCCGAGCATAGGGCTCATGCTTATTCCCGCAAAGGAAAACGCCCCCGCCGCCGCAGGTATCAGCAGTACGTTGTAAAACAGCGCCCAAAAGAGATTCTGCTTTATATTCCTGTAGGTCTGCGCCGATAGTCTGACCGCCGCAGCCGCATCGGTGAGTCTGCTTTTCATGAGTACGGCATCGGCGGCATCAACGGCAATATCCGTTCCCGCGCCTATGGCTATACCGACGTCCGCCACGGTAAGCGCAGGCGCATCGTTTATACCGTCGCCTACCATTATTACCCTGCCCTTTTCGTGAAGTCTGCGTACAACGTCCGCCTTTCCGTCGGGTCTTACCCCCGGAATGATCCTGTCGACACCCGCCTGCGACGCTATTGCCTTTGCTGCGCCCGCGTTATCGCCCGTGAGCATTATAACGAATATTCCCCTGCTGCGAAGCTCCTTTACCGCCTGCGCCGACTCCTTCTTTATAGTATCCGCCGCCGCTATGCAGCCGAGAACGCAGTCCTCCTCCGCAAAGAGCATGACCGTCTTTCCCTGCGACGAAAGCTCGTCAACGGTCTTGAGCATTTCGCCGCTTATCTCCGCCGTTTCCGATATGAGCTCCGCGCTGCCGCCGCAGATCCTTTTGCCGTCAAGCACGGCTCTCATTCCTCTGCCGCCGAGCTCCGCAAGCCCGGTAACGTCGGCAGGCTCTATGCCGTGTTCTGCCGCGAAGGCACTCACCGCCTGCGCAAGCGGGTGCGAGCTTTTAGCCTCAAGAGCCGCCGCGACCCTTAACAGCCTGTCCTTATTCCCGACAGGTATCACGTCGGTAACGATGGGCTTTCCCTCAGTGACCGTACCTGTTTTATCCAGAACGACTATCTGCGCCCTGCCCGTCTCCTGAAGCGCGCCTGCGTTTTTGAACAGAATACCGTTTTTTGCCCCGACTCCGCTGCCCACCATGATCGCAACGGGGGTAGCAAGCCCGAGGGCGCACGGACACGAGACAACGAGCACGCATATCCCCCTTGCAAGCGCGGTACCGGCATTTGCGCCGCACAGAAGCCATATCGCTGCGGTCATTATCGCAAGTATTATCACCGCAGGCACAAAAAAGAGGGATATTCTGTCTGCAAGTCTTGCAACGGGCGCCTTCGTTGCCGCCGCATCGCTGACCATTGCTATTATCTCGGAAAGGGTCGTATCCTCGCCCACCCTTTCGGCGCGGCACTTAAGATGCCCCGTCAGGTCCGTAGCTGCGGATGTCACCGAGCTGCCCGGGGTCTTTTCAACGGGAATGCTCTCTCCCGTAAGCGCCGATTCGTCCACAGAGGCGCTGCCCTCAAGAACGACACCGTCCACAGGTATGCTCCCGCCCGCTCTGACTATAAATATATCGCCCCGCCTGACCTCCTCGACAGGAACGCTTACCTCCTTGCCGTCTCTTAAAAGAACGGCGTTCTTCGGCGCAAGCTCCATAAGCCCCTTCAGCGCGCTCGTCGTTTTTCCCTTGGAATACGACTCGAGGGTCTTGCCTACTGTTATCAGCGTCAGTATCATCGCGGCGCTCTCAAAATAAAGATCATGCATAAGGCTCATGGCATATTCCGCCTGACCGTCACGCGCGGCGGCGCTCATCATAAGCAGTACCACCGTACTGTAGCCGAACGAAACGCCCGAGCCAATGGCTATAAGCGTATCCATATTAGGAGAAAGCTTTGTCAGTCCCTTTGCCCCGCTTATGAAGAATTTTCGGTTTATCACTATTATTATACCCGACAGTATGAGCTGTATTATCCCCTGTCCTACGCAGTTTTCTTCAAGAACGGGCGGCACGGGAAAGCCGAGCATGGTAACGCCCATTGAGAAATACATGAGCATGACCAGAAATACCGATGAAAAGATAAGTCTCTTTATCAGTAAGGGCGTTTCTCTATCTGTAAGCGCGTCTTCCCCTGAGACCGTCCCTTTTTTGTCTCTGTTCTTTGGTCTTGCGCCGTAACCTGCCTTTTCTACTGCCTTTATCACAGCTTCATCAGAAGCGCTGCCCTCAATGCCCATGGAATTCGTCAGCAGATTCACCGAGCACGAGGTCACGCCGTCAAGCTCCGATACTGCCCTTTCTACCCTCGCCTGACAGGCGGCGCAGCTCATTCCCGTTACCTCATAATGCTTCATTCTTCCGCGCCCCCTCGGTACCGTTCGTTTGCCGCCGTATTATAATATTTCACGGCGATATGGATTTATACTTTTTGCTTATGAATTGCGGACACAGCACTGCTGCCGTGTCCGCATCCGGTCTGTTTCAGTTGGTCTTGCTTGCTTCGCTCGTCTTGCTTGCTTCGCTCGTCTTGCTTGCTTCGCTCGTCTTGCTTGCTTCGCCGGTTTTGCTTGTATCCGCCGCAGACGCCGGGCTTTCCTCAGCCTTTGACGGCTCCTGCGACGGCTCTGCGCTCGACTCGTCATAGGTCACCGCAGAGGACTCCTGAGGCTCGGATTCTTCTATTCCGTTAATAGCCGCCTCGTCATACTCTACTATATATTTTTCGCTGAGCTCCTTGTAGGTTTCCTCAAAGCTTGCCTTGCGGAGAAGCGTATCCATAGATACCTTCCATTCGGGCTCGTTCGCGCCGACGTAATATACGATGTGGTAGCCGAACTTTGTATGTACTATCCCGTTATCGCCGGGCTTTCTCCGGTCGTAGAACAGCCAGTCGTTGAATTCCGTGACCATTTCGCCCTCCTTGACGTCCTTATAAAGACCGCCGTTATCCTTGGAGCCCGTATCGTCACTGAATTCCTTTGCAAGCGCGGCAAAGGATTCCTCCGTTTTGTCTCCGGACTTCCACTTCTCATATACGGAGCTTGCCTGCTCATAGGTCTTGTCGTTGCTCTCATTCTCGCCGCCGTAGGATTTAGGCGTAAAGAGTATGTGTCTTACGTTTCTGCCCACGGATTCGTCTCTGTACGCGGGCTTTATCAGCACGAGCGCGGTGTAGGAATTGTTATTTTCAATGACCGTGGAATCAAGCTCCTTCCTTGAAAGGTCGAATATCCACTTGCCCGCTACCGACGTTACCTCATAGGCGTATTTCTTATAATAAGTATTGTCTACCGCAGAGCTTATCGCCGCCTTTATATCGTCCTCGGACAGCTCGCTCTCCGCCGCAGAGGTGATAACCTGCGGGTTGGCGTTAAGGTATTTTTTGACGTAGGCCTTGAATTCCTTTTCGGTCTTGCACTTTGCAAGGTCCTCAGCATAAGCCTTTGCCTTTTCCTTTTCCTTTGCCTCCTCCTCGGCCTTGCTGTCCTGAGAGGTCTCAGCGCCCGTAGAGAAGCTGAAATTATATCTCAGGAAATCGGCATACTGATAGCTCGTCTTGTTTTCCTCAAAGCACTTTTCATATTCCTCATCGGTATATTTATAGCTGTCATAAAGCTGATTGTAATACTTGGTATACAGCGCCGTAAGCTCAAGGTACTCCTTTATATCCTTCTCGGTGAGTCCCTCTCCGAAATTCTCGGTGATATAGTCCTCATTGCTCTTGCCGGCGGACTTTGCCGCCGAATGTATGGATTCAAGGGTAGTGTTGACCGTTTCTTCATCGGCAGCCTCAAGCTTTATTCCCTCGGCGGTCGCCGCCTCGCACAGAACGAGAACATGGGTAAGGTAGTTCCTGGTCTCGTCCATAAATACGTCAAACCAGGTTATATTCTGATCTTCATTATAATACTGCTCCTTGAGACTTCTTGTAACGTCAAGTCCCTGATATGCGGCGTAATCTCTGCGGTTATTATAGTAGCTGTTGAAAAGGAACGAGGTTATCGGCACGGGTACCTGATAATGCTCCGACTTGATCGCTATATTGCCGCCGAGATCAGCAGCACCGGAGGTCTCTCCCGAGTTGTCGGAAACAGGCGAGGACGCCGCCTGCGATTCGCTTGTCTCTTTATTCAGACTTCCGCAGCCTGACGCTGCCGCGGAAAGAGCAAGCGCTCCCGTTATCAACAGGACCGCAAGTCTCCTGTTTATCTTGCTAAGCTGTGACATTTATTACATCTCCCTGTGACATTATTTTTTTGTTTAGAATGCTCCATTATTTATAATACCAAAAAAATCTCCGATTAACAATACTTTTTTCTGAAAAATCAGTGTTCCGGCGGGCGAAAATGCTTTGGTCTGCGGTATTTCGTATTATTTTCTTGACGATTCGGGGCAAGGATAATAAAATAGATATATACGCGCAAAACGAATCATTAAGATACGGAGAAGGAATAATGAAAAAGATAATCTCACTCAGAGCCTTCGCCTGCGGCGAGGAGCAGATCGACTTCAGTGATATGTTCATAAACTCACAGGCGGGCGAGCAGACTCTGCCGATAAACGTACTGATGCTTGAACACAGAAAACTCGGCACTATACTCGTAAATACGGGCTGTACGGATCGTCTGAAGAAAAATCTGCCGCAGTTCATAGCCTACAGGCAGAAGCACAAGCTCAGGTTTGAAGGCTCCGACAGCATAATAAAGCAGCTTGATAACGAAAACGTCGACCCGCGATTGATAAGAAGGGTCATTCTTACGCACTGCAGCCCCGAATGCTGCGGTGCTCTTCCGCTGCTGCCGAGATACGAGCTCATATCAAGCGCGCAGGTGCTTTGTCTTATAAAGGCGGGCATAACCGATGACAGCATGATGAAGAGCACCATGCCCGAGCCATCGGTACCCGTTAAGGCGGCGGGAATATTCAACGGGGAAACGCCGCTTAAAAAATACTTCAAATGGGTATACGATATTTCAGGCGACGGCTCCGTGCTCGGCGTTGACCTGCGCGGTCACTGCCAATATATGACGGGGCTTTATTTTACCGAGAGCCGACTGCTATATGCCGCCGACGCCGCGCCCG
>CACWNZ010000044.1 GCA_902762335.1 uncultured Ruminococcus sp.
ATATTTATCCCTGTATTTAAGGCAGATCTCCTCGCTGTTGTCGGGACTGCCGTCGTTTACAAGGATCACCTGTATATTCTCAAAGCCGATAGTCTGACCGATCACGGAATCAAGCGTTTCGGCAAGGTACTGTTCAACGTTATAAACGGGTATCACGACAGAAAACAGAAAGGGACAGTCCGCGCCTTCCTCTTCGTTTGTGTCCGTGAGTACCTTTTTTTCATCGTTATGCATGACAGATCTCCTCCTACACTCCGTAATTGTACCGAAAGCGCAGCTCTCAGAGCTCAAAGCCCGACTTTTCGGGCAGCAGCTTTTCAAAGGCGTTTATGACCTGCTGCTTCTGAAGCTCAAAATCTCTCGTTCCTACAGTATCGTTCACGCAGATGAGTTTGTACCTGCCCGTCTCTATAGAGGCAAGCATCTCGTCGTAGATATTATCCTTTATATGAAAGCAGCGCCCTATGCTCTTATTTCGCGGCAGAGCCGCTCCCTCGCAGAGCTGCCAGAACTTCATGAGCCACTGGTTGCAGTTGGACTTTGTTCTGAACTTATCCGTGCAGGTCTGGTCAAGTGTCTCGCCCTCAAGCTCCCATACCTTTTCAAAGGTGCTCTTGAGGAAATTCGTGGGCAGGTGATTGTAATATATGCCCGGGAACCACGGCCATAGGTTGAGCAGACGGGTCTTGACCACTCGGGTCATACCGTTTTTCAGGCTGAACCATTTTCTTTTTGCCTTGGACCTGAATATCTCATTCTTATTGAAATGAGTGTTGATAAGCTCAATATCGTTGCCGTTGAAGAAGCCTGCGCTTTTCTTGGCAAAGTAAATGCAGTCGAGCCCGTAGGTATCCATAGGACTGCCGTTTCTGAAGAAATCCTCGGGAGTGACGGGGGCGGTTATGAACATATCGTCGTTGAAATAAACGAAGTGCTCGCTGAGTCCCTCTATCCTGTGCAGATTGAGCTCTATCGTATTGGCGTTGAAGGTAGGTAGATATTTTGCGGGAATATAATCCTTGTGATTCACGATATTCAGCTTGGGAGAATTTTTGTTGAGCCACGGGGGAAGATGTCCCCAGGTAACGAAGTGAATACGGTTTACCCACGGGGCAAATTTTTCTATGCCTCTGAACCAATACTGAAGATTATCCCAGCTTCTGTAGCGTATCTCGCTGTTGTCGCCCCTCTCCCCGGGTGAAAGGTAGCTGTTTTTTTCCTTTACCCATTCGGGGTCGGCGCCGTCTACCCAGATCATGACAAAATCTATCTTATCCAAGACCTCAGCCCCCTTCGCTGTTATTTCTCAAAGGAACATTTTTCCGGAAGGACTGCCTCAAAGCAATCCCTCACCCTGTTTTTCTTCTGCTCAAACTCCGTCGTCATCGGGGTATCGTTAACGCAGATCATACTGTAGGTCTGACCCGTTATTGCGCGGCAGAGCTCGTCAAAATTGCCGTCGTCTATATGAAAAGCTCTTCCAAACCGAGAAGAGCGCACCTCGCAGCTCCCCTTGCATAGCTGCCAGAACTTGAAAAGCCATTGATTTACGTTGGATTCTCTTCTGAAACGGTCACGGCAGGTCTTGTCGAGCACCTCTCCGTACTTCTGCCAGACCTCCTCAAGCGTGCTTTTTAAGAAGGACGAGGGCAGGTGGTCGTAATGAAAGCCCGGAAACCAATCCCAGCCGCCGAGAAGAAAGGTCTTGAGACAGATCCGCGCGCCGTTCTTCATAGAGTACCACTTGCGGCGGTCACGCTTTATTATTGCCTTTTTCTGCCCCTTGAATTCCGTATTGATCACCTCAAGATCGGAGCCGCAGAAATGTCCTGCGCTGTTCTCTCCGAAATATATGCAGTTCAGCCCGTAGGTGTCACAGGGCTTTCCGTTTTTGAAGAAATCCTCGGGAGAAACGGGCTTTGTGATGAACATATCGTCGTTGAAGTAAATAAATTGCTCCGCAAGCCCCTTTATGCGGTGCATATTCAGCTCTATGGTGTGAGAGTTGAACGTGGGCAGATATTCCTGCGGGATATAGTCGGTGTGCTTTACGATATTGAGCTTCGGTGAAGCCGTATCGAGCCACGGCGGGAGATGTCCCCAGGTGATGAAGTGGATCTTTCTTACCCACGGAGCAAATTTTTCTATGCTGCGAAACCAATAGCGGAGAATATCCCAATCGCGATAGCGTACGGGGGTGTCGCTTTCCGCCATTGATGACGGACTGTACTGTGACTTTTCACGCAGCCATTCGGGATCGCTGCCGTCTACCCACGCTATTACTACGTCTATATCGGGAGCATTACCCGTATTATTCTTTCCCATAGGCTAAAGCAGCTCCTTAATGCATTTATAGGTTCTCTCGCAGTTTTTATCGTCGCAGAGGTCGAAAAACGCCTCCTGCCTTTTCAGATAAAGCTCCGGCTCGGCAAAGTTCTCGGTCACGGCTTTTTTCAGCTCGGCGATGAGCTCGTCAAGGTCGTAGCAGACGGGTCCGAAGCCGTCCTTCTCGTAGCTGAAATAGCCCTCGGAATACTGCCCCCTGCGGAAATCGTCATAGTCGAACTGATAATAAGTCAGCGGCTTTTTCATATAGGCGAAATCCATTGCGATGCTCGAATAATCCGTTATAAGAAAGGCGGACTCCTTCAGAAGCTCCTGAACGTCATATCCGGGCCACGACGCCTTGACTATCCTGTCGGAGCCGAGCTCAAAATAGCTCAGAAACCTCTGCATATCCCTGTGGGGATAGAATATAAGAGTGAGGTCGTTTTCTTCAAGCAGCCTTGCGAGCCTGCCGCTCTTGAGAAAGGCGTTCCACGACCTGAAGTATCCTGTACTGCGGAAGTCCGAAACGTCCTCTATCTCCTTTGATGCAGAGGTCGGGGCGGCTATCCAGCTTCGCCACGTCGGCATAAGGAGCAGCTGACGCGGCTTTACCGTAAAGCTGTGAAGGTTGTCAAATCTGCACAGACCCGTTTTTATTATACTTCCCTCGGGGTAGCCGAATTTTTCGCAGAGAAATTTGTATTCCCGCTCGGTCGAGGTCACGAACAGCCGCATTTTTGTGTTCTCGTAATGCAGCCAATCCATGTCGTCCTTAATTATGCCGTGCTGAAGAAATACCCTTGTGTTTTTGATAAGCCCCTTGACCTCAAGGAAATAGCAGACTGCCGCATTGGGCTTGCCGCCCTTCTGCGAGCTTATGTTCACTCTTGCCGCAAGGTAAAGCACCCAATGGCGCAGAGAGCCGTAGCGGACTGTCCTGCCGAGCTGTTTTACCTTACGATAGTCGGGGGATCTTTTGCTGATAGCGTAAACAGCGTCCTGTTCGGGGCACTGCTCACAAAGATATTTGAAGAACCAATAGCCGTTGTCCCTCGCCTCGTTTTTGTTGTCGCATACGAGCCAGAGGTCGCGCCTGAACAGCCTGTAAACAAGCGCTGCGGGCAGTGCAAGCAAAAAGAGGAAGATATGCCCGAGATCGCCTATCTTCACTCTTTGCAGCTTTTGAAAAAAGGTCTCCTTCATAAAGCTCTCTCCTGTTACAGAACGTCGGGGAGACGCTTTCTGAGACGGTTGTAGTTGAAAACTCCGAGCAGTATAACCAGAACGAACTCGCAGATAAAGATGAGATTCTCATATTCGGGGCGGTAATAGCCCTGATAAAACCACTGATCGTAGATGAGCGCCTTTCTGTAGCCGTTGCTGAAATAGGTCATCGGATTGAAGAGCAGCGCCTTGCGGATAAAGTCGGTCTTTATGTGGTAGGAATCGAAGCATACGCCCGAGAGCCAGAAAAGACCCGACATTATGGTGGTGATAAAGCTCTCGAGATCCTTGCTGAAGGCGCACATGGGAGCAAGCGACCAGGTGAGCGCCCAGAAGAAGATGAACATAAGACCCGAGTAGCCGATTATCTGTATATGATAGAGATTCGGGGTAAAGCCTGCGCAGAGAAGATAAATATACGCGCAGACGAACAGGAAAATATGAACGTAGAACTTCGACATCGTCGTATAGGTAGTTATTGTTGAAACGGGGAAAGATATTTTATTTACGAACTGACGGTTATCACGGATACATTTTGAGCCGCGGGATACGCAGTCGCTCATGAAGCACCACGGCAGAAAGCCCACCATTGCAAATACGAAAAACGGGATATCTCCGTCTATCGGGCTTCTGTTCATGGCGACGGTAAACGCAAACCAATAGACAAAAAGCTGGAACAAAGGCTTCATTACCGCCCAGAAGGGACCTATTACCGCGCCCTTGTAGGTCTTGATAAGATCGTTTTTTGCAAGCATGAATATCTGCTTGCCAAAGCACTTGTGCTCTCTCGGGATCTGAAGGAAGCTTTCTTTTATCCTGTGTAAGAGCTTTTCCTTATTGCCGCTGCTGTATATCTCGTTATTCATTTTCCGACCTCCTCAGTTCTGTAGACCCTGTGCTCCGAAACCTGTTTTTTTACGTTCTCTATCTCATCAAGGGCGCTTTTGCCCTCGGTCTTGGCTCTCTTTTTTATTCCGCGCTTCCAGAAGGGCAGCTGCACGAGACCGACCACGGTGCCTATGCCGTAGGCGAAGTGCAGCAGGAAAAATACCGCAGGCAGAAGCAGCATACAGGCGTGCTTTTTTTCGGCACCCGCAAAGGCGGCGACCGACATCATTATATCCGCAAGAAAATACGTTCCGAAAACAAGGATAAACGGGAAGGTCATCCACAGATTGCCCGTAATAAAGGCGCTGACAAACAGCAGAAGTGAGCAAAACAGCATGAGCACGAAGAAAAACGGGATAAAGTGGAACGACGAAATGCACTGATAGCACACGCCCATGGTAAGACCTATCCATTTTCCGTTGCCGAATTTTTGTCCGAGCATTGATGAAAGGCTTGCCCTTATATATTGGTAGGATATTATATCGCTGCCCTGACAGATCCTATAGCCCGCCTTTCTTATGCGGTAGTGCAGCTCGTTATCCTCCGTTCTGCCGAGATCCTCGTTGAAGCCGCCTGTTTTTTCAAAGACCTCGCGCCTGTATGCGCCGTGAAAGACCGAGCTGACGTATTTTTTCTCTCCGCTCTTTCTTCTGTAGCCCGCAGGTGAGCTGCCGAACATGGAGCTCTCAGCAAGAAAAAGCATCTGCTTCATGGGGGAATCGTTCTCGGGCTTATTGGGTCTTGCGCCGCCACAGACGTCCTCTCCGCTCTCGATAAGAGCCGCGTTCTGCTCGATAAAATCCTCAGGTATCTCGGCGTGGGCATCGAGCCTTATTATTATCTCGCAGGATGCATTGCTTATCGCCGTGTTCCAGCCTGCCGCCTGATTCCTTTTGTGGTTATCAAGCACCTGAATATCAAGATAGTTTTCCCTCTCTTCTTCGGCAAAGCTCTCAAATATCTGCTTAGTCCCGTCCGCAGAGGCGCTGTCTACAAAAACGAGCTCCGTCCTGCTTTTGGGGAAGGTCTGATCTTTTATCTGCTCGAGCAGGGCGGGCAGATATTTTTCTTCATTATACGCAATGATACAAAGTGAAACTGTCATCGGCTCGCGCTCCTATAGCTGCGGCTCCCATAGGTCTGCGGAAGCGGATCTCCGCAATGAAAGAGAGCCTCTTATTCTGTTTTATTATAGATTTTTATTCGATTTTTGTCAATGCATAGGCTGTATTTTCGGAATAACCGCAACATTGCACAGGGTTTTGAAATAATTATTGTAGATATTTTTTTGCCGGAAAAAAGAGCCTGCCGCAGCTTAAGGCGGCAAGCCCTTTTTATCATTTTCCTGTCAGACTAAAGCGTAAACTGTGTGCCGCATTCGCAGCAGCCGAAATGCACGCTTTCGGCGCCCGAAAGCAGCTCTGCGGACGATGCGATGAGCTTATCGGGTGAAGAGGTCTTACAGTGCGGACAGCTTATTATTATCCCCCCGAGACTTGCCGAAGCCTCCGAGAGCTCAAAGCTGCGCCTTTTTCCCTTTGCCGTGAATACCCTGCGGGCGGCTTCGGCATCGCAGTCCTCGCCGTATTCGTCGAGAACGCGGGCTGTCTCCGCTTGTGACGGACAGCCGTCGACGGCAAGCATAAGGTCGTAAAAATCCGTCAGTATCATGGCCGCGCCCTCATTTAAGAGCAAGACCGTCCTTGAATGCCGAGCCTACCCTCTCGCCTACTACCCTGTAGGCGTGCGCGGGAGAATCGTAAACAAGGGCTTCGAGCCTGCCGAGGTCTATTTTGCCTTCCTCGTCGAGAAGCTCCTCGTCAGCGCTGAGGTTTACTACCTCGCCGACCACGCGGAACTCGCCGAGCTCCTCTCTCATGGATACCACCCTGCATTCTATAGTCAGAGGATAATCCGTTATGACGGGGGCGTCTACGAATTCGCTCTTTTCGGCGTGAAGTCCTGCCTTGGCTATTTTGTCCTTCTCGGTCTTTGCCGAAACGAGCCCTACATAATCAGATGCAGCGAGGTGCTTTTTGTCCGCAAAGCTGACCGTAAAGGCGTTCGTCCTCTTTATATTCTCCGTAGTAGCATGAGACGTGCCGAGATTGAGCGCGATATGCTTGCCTCCGCACTGTCCGCCCCACGCCGCATTCATGGCGTTCGGGGTGCCGTCCTCATTATAGGTGGCTATTATCAGCACGGGAAGCGGGGTTATTACCGCTTTTGCTCCGAAATTCTTTTTCATCTGAAACACTCCTTTATTATTCTTAAAAAGCGGGACTGCCGCACCGCTTCCGATGGGGCAGTCCCTTATGGTCGGTAAAGACCCTTATTTGGTTACCGTAAGAGTGAACTTCTTTATCACGAGCTTACCTGCGGCATCCTTGACCTTGACCTTTACGGTGTAGGTGCCTGCCGTCTTGATGCTGAAGGTGATATCAGAAGCCGCCGCGTAGTTCTGGAGGGTGGTCACCTTTGACGTGCCCGACTTTACGTAGCATACGAAGTAGGTGTAGTAGCCCTCGCCGCCCTTTGCAGCAAGCTTTACCTTAACGGGTGTGCTTACCTTTGCGGTGGTCGCTGAGATAGAAGAGTTATTGACAAGCTTGTCAACTGCTCTGAAGCTGAGCTGCTTTTCTGCGATCTTGCCGTTGTTGTCCTTGACCTTTACGAGTACCTCGTAATCGCCTGCCTCTGCGGGTGTAAATTTCACCTTTGAGGTCGTATTGTAGCTCTGTACTGTTGTCCACGCCTCGGCGCCTGCCTTTCTGAAGGAAACGGCATACTTATATGCAGCCTCGCCGCCTGCTGCCTTGCAGATAACGGAAGCCTTTGCGCCTGTAGTTATCTTGGAGGCTCCCATCTTTGAGTTGTTTACAAGAGCCTTGACAGCTGTCACGGTGAATTCCTCGGTGACCGTCTTGCCGAGAGAATCCTTAGCCTTTACGCGGACGTTATAGGTGCCTGATGATGAAGCTACTACTGAAGCGGTGTTGCTGTAGGTAAAGCCCTGAACGGTCGTCCACTTTGTAGTGTTAGACTTCTTCGCATAGAATGCGTACTTGATGAAGCCGTTGCCGCCGTCTGCAGATGCGGTAACCGCAAAGCTCTCGCCTACGGTCACCTTTGACTTGTCAGCCTTAGCCGTAAGAGTAAGCTTATCGTATGCATTAACAGATACATACTTATACTTTTGTGTTCCCCTCTTGTCCTTGGCTATGATCTCAATGCTGTAATAGCCGTCGGCGGAAGGAGTGAAGGTAACCTTTGAATTGCTGCTGAAGTCCTGAAGTACCGTGCGCTTGCCCTGACCTGCCGGCATATAGCTTACCTTATAGGTATAAGGAGCAGAGCCGCCTGTAGCGGAGCAGATTATCGAAACGGGTTTTCCCTTTTCAACAGCTGAGGGAGTTGCCTTTGACGTGTTTGTGAGAGGCTTCTGAACTGTCAGTGAAAGTGTCTTTACAACTACCTTTTCGCTGCTGTCCATTGCCTTGATCCTGAAGCTGTAGGTGCCTGTCTTCTGAGGAATGAGCTCTATGATCTTGCTCGTGCTGTAGTCCTGAAGCACCGTCCACTTGGATGCTGTGGAGAGCTTGTAGGATACGTGGTACTGCGTATAGCCGCTGCCGCCCTCGGAATTGCAGACTACCATTACGCTTTCGGGGTAGGTTATGGTCGTCTTGCTGAGGAGTGAGGTGTTCTTGAGAGCCTTGTCAACAACGAGCATCATATCCTTGTTGGAAACGTTGCCCTTTGAATCCTTGATCTTTGCCCTGACTATGAAGGTGCCCGTCTTTGAGGGCTTGAAGTTTGCCTTTGTCTTAGTGCTGTAAGCGGCTGCAGATGTCCATGAGGTGGAGTTGATCTCTTTATAATCAATTCCGTACTGATAGGGTGACTTGCCGCTTGCCGCCTCGAACTTGACCGTTACGGTATCGCCGAGTCT
>CACWNZ010000045.1 GCA_902762335.1 uncultured Ruminococcus sp.
CCGAATCAGCCCTATGGCGATATAGAATATGATATTTTCGTCGCATCACAGATGATAAGGAACAACACACAGGATTATTCGGGACTTGACATCAGCGCTATAGACAGCGGTATCTATCAGATAGCTAACTTTGCCAATCATGCGGTAGTTGAAGGTGACGTGCATACGGTAAAGGCAGCGTGCAGAGGTCTTTTGGTTATGATAGGTCATGTAAGGGATATGATCCCGACTATACCTGTTGATCTTCAAAAGGGCTTTCTTAAAAGCGCCGAGGAGTACGTCAATTTATGGATATTATATATCACTAACAATACCGCCCTCGACCGGCTTGAGAGAAACGCGCAGGCAAGGAAGGCTTTTATCGCTTCAAGATCTGCCGACCTTGAAGCGACGGCAGATAAATTGGCGGACAGGCTGATAAATGATGAGGAGTTCGGAAAGCAGTATGTGATGATAAAAAATCAGTCTTACCTTAAGGACGGCGAGAATTGGACGCCCGATATGCTGGAAATGTTCAAGCAGCTTGTAGACAGAAGAATAGAGGAATCCTCTCTCAGATTTGAGATGCTCCATTATAATATCGACGTAATGAAGATTGAAGCAGAAAAAAGTATCCTCGAGCATATCCGGACAGTTCTCAGCAGTGTTCCTGCACCAAACGCCCCGAATCTGATCAATAAATATAAGGAGATAATAAACAAGTCGTCTGAAGAGGCTGAATCGGGATATATTCAAGAGAAAGAGGTTTTATTTATGCCGGAAGAAATACAAGAAGAATCCCAAAAAATGCCGCTTGCTGATCTGATGGAGGCTACGTTTGGAAAAGAGAGAATGAGAGATATATACCCGTCACAAAATAACGGTGATGATCCGCCGAAGCAGTCTGTAAATGAAACCGGTCAGCATTAGCTTGTCCCTGCCGGTGCGCAGTCAAAGCTTTGCGGAATAAAAATGTATGAATATTTATATTCAAATAAATACCAAAATCTGAGAGGAGAAATACTATGGAAAGACCAAGCAGATCAAAAGGAAGGACAACAAGCACCAAAAAAGGACCTCCGATATTGAGGAACAACCCGATATCGGCATGGTTTGCAAACAGAAAAAATATGAAGCTGCAGGCCAAGGAGGACGCCGCCCGTGAAATAAGCAACAATAAGGCGGAAAACGAAAGAAAGATCTGCGCGGTGCTCGACGGCATCAATTTTGGCAGCTCGCCTCTTCCGGTAGAGGTGCTCGATAAAAAATCAAACCCGAATCAGCCCTACGGCGATATAGAATTTGATATAATAGGCGCCTCACAACTGATAAGGAACAACACGCAGGATTATTCGGGACTTGACATAAGCGCTATAGACAGCGGTATCTATCAGATAGCCAACTTTGCCAATCAGGCGGTAGTTGCAGGAAACGTGCATACGGTAAAGGCAGCGTGCAGAGGTCTTTCGGTAATGATAGGTCAGGTAAGGGACATGATCCCGACTATACCGGCCGATCTTCAGAAGGGCTTTCTTAAAAGCACGGAGGAATACGTTAATTCATGGATATTCTATATCACTAACAATACCGCCCTCGACCAGCTTGAGAGAAACGCTCTGGAAAGAAAGTCCTCTATCGATTCAAAATCTGCCGAGCTTGAAGCGGCGGCAGATGAGCTTGCGGACAAGCTGATAAATGATGCCGAGTTCAGAAAGCAGTATGAGATGATAAAAACACAGTCCTACCTTAAGGACGGCAAGAATTGGACGCCCGATATGCTGGAAATGTTCAAGCAGCTTGTAGACAGAAGGATAGAGGAATCCTCTCTCAGATTTGAGATGCTCCATTATAATATCGACGTAATGAAGCTTGAAGCCCAAAAGGGTATACTCGAGCATATCTGGACGACTCTCAGGAGCGTTCCCGTAGCAAACGACCCCGATCTGATGAATAAATATAATGACATCATAAACAAGTCGTTTGAAGAGGCGGCAAGGGTAGATCAGGAATTTGATGAGTTTATCAACGTAATAAATCAGATGGACGCAAAGATAGACCAGCTTGCAAACTCTCCCGGAAGCATTGCAATGCGCAATATCGTAAGCGACGAGATAGATCAGCTTGTAGAAAAGGCAAAGCAGAAGCAGCTTGAGGCACAGGGGCTTGCAGAACAGACGGATACCTACGGCTCGGGTCTCGGTCTTTACACAGAACAGGAGCTTCAGACACTCCGCACAGCTCAGGAGACCCGTGAGGAGGTCAAAAACGTGAACACCAACAGGACCCGTCCCAGAAACATGAACTGACAGGAGGCGCAAAAAAATGGAAATAATGAATAAGATCGACAAGGTCAAGGGAAAGCTGAATGATCTGCTCAAAAAGCATAAATACAAAAAGGCAAATAAAGAGAGAAAGCACGAGGCGGAGCTTACACTTGACGTGGTGAACTGCGCAGGCGATCTCGGCGCGTGCAAAAAGGAATATGAGTGGATAATCCGCGACCAGTCAAGAATGATCCTTAAGGGAAGGCAGGAGGGCTACGACGTCAGAGTACAGGAGGCTCAGCTTCTTGACGCTTCCGTCGGCTATCTGCTTGTAAACGAGGCGCTTTTTGTTCTTCAGAGCGTCGCTACGTACGACGGTATCGTCCGCGCTTATGAGCTTCTTGATACGGCTACCAAGAAGATCACGGGCGAAAAGACCTTCCCCTTCTCGGGACATAAAAGAAAGAATCCCGAGCGCTCTGAGTACGGATTCCTGAATTCCGAACAAATGGTGCAGGAAAAAAAGGCGATGGCGACCGAGTTTCAGGAGCAGCTTATTGCCACCGGAAATATAGATAAATGCATAGAGGAAGCGCGCAAAAAGAAGATCGCGGAGCAGCACGCGCAGATCGGAGCTTCGTATGATATGCCGCAGCCCGGAATAGATATGGGGGGAGCAGGCATAAAGCTTTCCGAAGATGAGATGAAGCTGTTCAGACAAAGGGCAAACTCTCCTTCCGCAGGTCTGGATTCGCCGCACAGCGGTAATTTTGCAGATAACAATGATAATAACAATGATAACGGTGAGGGGGCATAAAGATGGATACGTTCTATGATAAGCAGATGTCGGAGCTTTGCAGGGAATATAACGCATACGTTGCTCAGGCGCAGAACACTAACAGAAGAAATAACTATACGGTTTCCGTGGACGAATATAAGTTCTACATAAAGGCTGCCGAAACCGCAAGAAAGATAAGCAATCTCAACGCATCCGAGAGAGCCGTGTTCCAGCAGTGGAGCGACAGAGCCGTTATGAACGAAAGAAAGGCTATTCAGATATACAACATACTCAATCCGCAGAAGCCCGAGGAGCCGGAGAAGCCCGCGCCGCAGGACAGCGGAAAAAAGAGCAGTCAGCCCGCTCAGCCCCAGCCCGAAAGGAACGTTCCTACGTCTGCTAAAGAGGGTCAGTACGTTACTACCGCATCGGGCTTCAGAACGAGAAACGCCAGCGATGACGTATCCGCCGAAACGATAGAAAAATGGTATCAGGAAAAACCGAATCACGGGCTTGCGGATATCGTCGGCATGGAGGACATGAAAAAGACTATCACCGAGGAGATCATCGAGAATATAGGCTGGGACAAGACCGACGCGCTTCTTGATATCCCTGCGCTCAAGTCGTTCCTGTTCTACGGTCCGTTCGGAACGGGTAAGTCTCATTTTGTAGAGGCTGTTGCCCGTGAGCTCATGGATAAGGGCTTCAAATTCATTAAGCTTACAGGCTCGGACGTCCACGACAGCTACGTCGGTGTGGGTGAAAAAATAGTTCAGACAGCCTTTAAGGAGGCCGTTGACAATGCGCCCGCTATACTTTACTTTGATGAGTTTGAAAATATGTGTCCCGAGCGTGAGCAGACGACGGAGGGACACGAAAAGAGACTGACCGTCGCCTTTATGGAGGCTTATAATATCATCAATAATTCCGACAAGCCTATAGTTTTCCTTGCGGCTACCAACTATCCCGATAAGGTAGAGCACGCAATGCTCTCAAGAATAATCACCAACGTTCCGGTACCGCTCCCCTCAGAGGAGGTCAGACTTGAATTCTTCAAAAAGAAGACTGCGGGCTTCATGCTTGAAGACGGATTCGACTATGAATATATGGCAGACGTTACCGATAACTACAGCTTCCGCGACCTTAAGAAGATAGTCGACAGACTCAAGCTTACGGTAAAGAGCGAGGCAAAAAAGCGCTTTACCGTTTACGATGACGCAGGCAACAGACTGCCCGAGGAGTCTGACGAGAGCGTGAGCAATGCTATCGCCGAGGGAAGGATCAGGGTCACAAAGGAAATGTTCGATCAGATCTACAACACTACTCCGCCCGAGAAGAAGAGCGAGATACTTGCCTCGATAGAAGCGTTCGAGAACAAAACCTGATCTTGGATAATGCGCCCGCATGGTCCTTGTGCATCAACGTATCCATGCGCGGCGCAGCCCTGTGAGGGCATACGATCCCGCAATGCTGTTTTGGAGCTGATGATATGACAGAAAGTTTTGAAAGCGTTATAGGTCCGAGAATTAATAATATCCTTGCGGTAAGCGCATTCATGAAGGAAAGAATTACCGAAAGATATGACGATCCTGAAGGAAAAGCTGCTTCTCCGTATGACGTTCCCGATGATTATTCCTTCGGCTGGAAAAGCATTATTGAATTCACGGTATCGAATTGTTCGATCAATGGTCTGCTTATTTCGGGCGCTGACGGCTGCGGCAAGCATACGGCTGCTGATATAGCCTGCAGCGTGCTGTTAGGAGAAAGGGAATATGAATTGGCATATCTCAACAGTGAGGACTTCGTTTTCAGCGAAGCCGAGCTGAAAGCCGATGACAGCGACAGACAGCGCAAGATCGAAAAGGGAGACACCAAAACCTACACCGATGATACTATCCACAGCTTTTTTGAGTGTCTTTTTTCCATGTTCGAGGAGGACTTGCCTTACTGTCTTGTGATAGATAATACGGACGGCTTTGAAAAAATAAAGTCTGTATACAGCAGGCTGGGCAAGTATATCTGTATAGGTGAGCCGAACGTGTTTGTGATCGTTATAGAAAGAAACGAAAACGCTGTTCCTTCTGTTCTCAGAAATCAGCTCAGACTGATGAGAATGACGGCTCCCAACCGCAGACAAAGAATATCCATGATAGATAATGCTCTCAAGAAGACTCAGGTGATCGACAGAGAAACCGTGGAGATCATTTCTGATGCTACCGAGGATCTTACCTATTCTCAGCTCAAGGATCTTGTCTGCAATCTGAGCATGTACGTTTTGGGCGACGTGAATTTCTCTATCGAGGGGATCAATGAGATGGTTTCGTCTCAGTATCATCTTATATCCGATGGCGACGGGATACAGGATGAAAAGATCAGGCTTTACCGCAAGATAGAGGAGCTTATAGATATGGCTCCCGAGCTGATAGAAAAAATGCCTGCTGCTTCATTTGCTGCGGTCCGTACTGCGGAGACAGAGAATAAGACGGAGGACATGGCTTCTCTTGAAGAAAAGGATGCCGCGATAGATGCCGAAGCCGTAAGAGAGCAGAATAAGATAAAGTATGAATCCGAGAGAATGCCTATGCAGGATCTTCTGGGCTCCTGTCTTGGTGAGGAACGAATGGCAAAGGTAAGAAATGCCATGCCGGCATAATTACCTGTAAATGATGAGGAAAGCGTTATGAATAATAAAACCGACATAATACAAAACGTATGTATTTGCGAAAGCTTCGTCATGATGCTAGGCGGCAGCGGAGCCGTGACGGTCACGGGTACGGATCGCTTTACCGAGGAGATCGCGCCGGAGTGGAGGAACGTAATAAAGCTATGCGGCGGCCGCGACCACGTTATCGGACTTCGCGCCGACGGCACCTTAGCTTCCTTCGGTGACGACAGCTTCGGGCAGTGTCAGATACAGGGACTTAAGGGTATAAAGGACGTCTTTGCATCGGGTGACGTTACCGCCGTGATAGACGAGAACGAAAAGCTAACGGTAATAGGCAGGTATCCCGCGGCTGCTTCGGAAAACCACGGCGACGAAGAAAAATATTACGAAAATGAAGCCGAAAGTGAAAAATTCAACTACTCTGTCGAGAACGGGGCAGTAACGCTGAACGGCTATAACTGTGAAGAAAAGCAGGTCTGTGTTCCGTGCAGGATCGGCGGCAGACCTGTAGATAAAATAGCGGACGAAGCCTTCAAGGGCAGAAATGATATTGAGACGGTGCGCTTTTATAACGATCTGCGCACTATCGGCAGATCTGCGTTCTGGGGCTGCAGTGGTCTGAGACGGCTATATCTTGGTCATAAAGGACTTGAAAGCATAGGAGACAGCGCATTCTGGCAGTGTACCTCTCTTGAGGAGCTTGAGCTTGACGGAAACGGGCTTAAGATCGGTCAGAACGCCTTCAGAGGCTGCGCTTCGTTAAAAAGCGTGAGGCTCGGAGACGGTGTTTCCGTAATAAGCAATAATGCCTTTGCGCGCTGTACGGGTCTTGAGAGGATCATCATTCCCGACAGCATAAAAACCATAGGCGACAGTGCCTTCTATAAATGCGATAAGCTCGTTATTTGCGGAGGTAAGGATTCCTTTGCCGAAAAATATGCGGCTTCTCACGGTATCGGCTTTGAGGTCTGTCAGTCTGAGATCACTGAAACGGAGGTTCCCGAAGCTAATGACGCCTTGTCCGAAATAAAAAAACTCAGCCCGGAAAGCTTTCTCGAAATGAATAAGGTATGCATGGATGATATTGAAAGGCGTTTTCCCACGGGGGATAACGGCTATTCGGGTCAGATCCGTTTTATCGGTATTTACTATATGGTCTCACAGGGCAGAAGTCTCTTTAGTCTCAGCGAGTCCGTAAGAAGAGTATATATGCTGTACGACATTGAGGTGCAGGCGGCTCCGGATAAGGAAGGAAAAAGCTTCAGACCTCTGAAATACTGTACTTCATTCTGTTTTCCGCTTGTCAGTGAGGAAAACGATCGTATCCGTGTCGATACGTGCGAAAAGAAAGTATGCAGCGTTACCAATTATACCCATCCGTATTTTTATTACGGTTATTATGACTTTAATGACATGATCGGTTGTCTCGACCAAGAATGTTTCGATAAAAGACTTAAGACCTCCGTATGCCTGGCAAAGTCCCCGGGGTATGAATACGATACAGAGGGTACACGGGTCAGTACCAAAGCTATAGATCTTTCGGAACTTCTTGATGCGCTTGAAGTAAAAACCGGAAATGACGTTCTTGATTGCTTCTTTGGCGAGATATCAATGGCGGAAAAAGAAAATGATGGATCTCTGTACGAAGAATTTCAGAAAATGCTGAAAAGCATTGACGATATGGTCTCAAGTATGAAGAACTCCCTCAGATATATCGGCATAAATGATGAAAACCTGATAGAGACTCTGAGCGAGGAAAAACGATACGAGTGGGAAGCCGAGGCTGTAAAAAGTCTCACGTCTCCCGGTACCTTCGGCGTATGTACTCCCGATTACAAGAAGATACTCTCGGATTACGAGGCGGGCGTATATGACGGGATCGGATTATTCAAGAAACCCCCGATATCGCTGGAAAAGACCAAGCAGGGATTCGAGGACAGGATCATTGACGGCATATCTATGACCCTGTATAACGATCCTGAAGAGACGAATAAAAAGCTTATCAAAAAACAGGGTCTGAGCGTGTTCCCTATGAGAGGCACCTGCGGTATATGTCAGAGCGGCAACCTTGCGACACTTGCCGGGATAGGACACGTTACAGAGGCAAGGGCTATATCTGCAGCCCTGCGTTGTTCGCAGACGGTGTTTGATAATATTAACCTTACAGATCTGCGTACCTCAAAAAGGGGAGCAACTACCTCTTTTGACAGACAGGAGATACTTGACAGATTAGGATGTCCGACCACGCTGATCGTGGTAAAGTATCAAAGATCAAAAACTGTAGCGGAGCTTGCAGAGATCATAAGAAGCGGACGGATCGTGATAGTCTCTGTAGATGCGTCAAGATTGTGGAAGATAGAAAATTGCGGCGGACACGCTATCTCGCTTATCAGCGTTACCGAGGACGGAAGCAAATTCATATATAATGATACGGGCGCGGGTGTGATGAAGGCGATAACGGCAGATGAGCTTTCAAAGTGTCTGATTGCCGCTCGTATCAACGTTACAAAAAATATAGTCAGGTAGAGGAGGGAAAAGGATATGAAATTCGAGGACAGAATGGACAAGCTTTATGCTTCGGACGGTATGGGTACGATAAGTGACGGCTCGGAGATATCGGTGCCGTTCACGGTCGGGCTTAACGACAGTCAGGGTGACGCCCTGCTCGTATGGA
>CACWNZ010000046.1 GCA_902762335.1 uncultured Ruminococcus sp.
TGCAGCCGTTTGAACGGCAGTCGCTGCAGTGAGAGTCCGCATAGGAGTTCCTCACGCCCCTGACCGTCAGACCGGCAAGATAGACCGTTCCGTTTTCCAAGTAATCATAATCTCCCGTATTGGCGGTATATACCTGCTCGGCAAGCTTCACTCTCTCAGTCTCATCGTAGTATTTGCCGTAGGCTTCAAGATAGACCTTTACGTTCTGCCCGAGATACGTCTCATTGGGATATGCGGCAAAAAACATAAGCCCGCTTGTGCCGTAGGCGGTCACCGTTGCCCCGCTTATACGCCATTCATTATACAGTACGCCGTCTATTGTTTTTGTATTGCCCGTCTTTGTAAACTGATCAGGTCCGTTTTCTGTTCCTCTTGACCCGCAGATATTTACCCCTGTCGGTACCCAGACCGAGAAATCGGCTTTGAGCGTGCTGCCCGAGTCGCCTGTAACGGATCTCGAATAAGAGCGCTTTGAGTAACGGAAACCGCTGTATCTTATAAAGCGGTAATCGTCCTCGGTTTTTCCGGGCATTATAAGACCCGCGAGTCCTTCCGACGAGTATACTCTCGATGCCGGATCGTAGGTCGCGCTCTGAGGAGTAAGGAAATATTCATCTCTTTTGCGTGTCTGTGAATAGGTCACTTCTCCGCTCTGCGTGTTCTCTCCCCTTTCGGTCTGAAGAGTCGCCTGAATGGTCTTTGAATATCCGTTCAGGCTTGAAGCAGAGGGAATGGACCATACGATCTCGAACATTCCGTCGTATACGGCATCCTTTGTGACCGAATCATTATTCGTAAAGGTATAGATGCCCGAGGACGAGTTGTAGGTATAACTCCAATCGTATATCTTATACGTATCGTCCGCCTTGTCGGCAGCGATAGCCACAGGCTTAGCCTCTCCCCTGCGCAATACATCATTGATGCCCGGCACGGAAATAACGATCCTGCCCTTAGCGTAATCCGCAAGCAGCTTGTCGTTGTGATAGGAGACCTTCAGCCTTACAAGGCGCGTCTCGCTGCTGACACTGTCATAATTATACTCAACGGGATCAACGTCCCCTCCGGTCCAGCTCAGCGATACGGAAAAACCGCCGTCCGCAGGTACCTCCTCCTGTTCGTCGTTATCGTTTTCCGCCGAAACAGGGATAAACAGACCGAATATTATCGATAAAACCAGCATGAGAGCCAAAATGCCTTTTTTCCGTCTCCACCCTGATCTGACAGCATTCATATCCTTCACCTCGATCCTTTAATTATGATAGGCGATCCATGCGGTACGGTATTCGTCGGACGGATGCGCTCCCTCATGGTCAATATGCTGAACGGCCTCGGCATATACCGCAATGTCAAAATCCTCAAGCAGCTCCGCATCGCAGTCCCCTATGCTGACCTTTGAAAAAGGCGCCGATACGGTCGTTTCTCCCGCATCAAGAAGATGCTTATAATAATAGTAGCCGTCCTCCGCCGGGATCCAATCCTGCTCGTTTGTTCCCGCAAGAGTGCAGAAGCGCGCGGCATTTACTGTGGTATAATCCGCCCTCATGCGAACGAAGCAGGGCAGACTGCCCGTATTGACAATATACGGAGCCTTGTCAAACTGCATATTCGGAGAAAGCTCCCTCGGTGGCGAATACGTCTCACAGATCGTTGCCTTTACCTCCCCTACCGTCATTGCATCGTCAGAGGCGTCGCGGTCGGTAAGATAGGCGTAGGTCAGCCCGAAGCCCGAAAGACAGCTCAGGGCGCAGAGCAGCGCCGCTATCGACAGCTTAAGCAGCAGCTTTCTTTTCATTAGTCATCACTTCCGTTTCTATACGATGTGTAATCAGCCTTCAGCGGTCTTCTGAGAAAGGTATTTTGTATATGCATCTCTGAGCTTTTCCTTTTGATCGGCTCCCTGCTCACCGAGATAAACGGTCTGGACAGCATAGGCGTTCACCCCTACGGTGAGCTTTGTCCCCTCGGGGATATCGCCCTCAACAATATTGCGGAAAGTTATCGACTCGAAAAGAGCCGTCGTCCTCTCTCCGGGAGCAAGAGGGATAAGATAGGCATAGAGCCGCGTTATAAGGCTGTCCGTCTCGGAGCGACAGTCCTCAAGCTCTGTCCAGCCTTCGCCCGTCACACTGTAGGTAAACAGCCCGACCGTCTGCTTTACTATGCTCTCGTCGTCATTAACCAGGCGTACCTCAGCCTTCGGAACGGAAACCTCCAAAAAGGCATAAAGACTGTTTTCACCCGTATTCTCAATAAGAGGATCCTTATCGAGAGTCCGTCCGGGATAGAGCATCCTTCCGTACGGAACGTCGGCAAGCGCATCCCATTTGTCTTCATGAAGAGTAATGTCCACGTCGGAAAAGGTAAAGACGTTGGTTTTAGCCCGTGGACTGTATGAAAGCCATGAAAAGGTAACCCCGACAGCTGACGAGGCAAAAAGAAGTACAACAAGCAAAACAGCCGAGAGAATGCGTTTTTTTGTGCGGGTCATAGGCTCATCTCCTTAAAGCGGGATAATATCATCGAAAGAACTGCCTCTCCGGACAGCTCCTCATTCCTGCGCAGCGGAGCCGCGGAGCTGTCAAAAGAAACATTTTATAAACATTTTATGACATTCTATATTTAATTAGTCGTTATACTCCTGTTCTCAGATAAAGTCAACAGTCACATTTGCGATCCGGCTATAATTACCATAAATTGGCTGTATGTCGTCTCAAATAACCGCAAAAAAAGGAGCGAAGCCTTACGCCTCGCTCTCCTCTTCTGTCATTGAATTTTTAGCCGTGTGCTCTATCTTTACGTCGTGTTCCGGCATGGTAAAGCTTATTATGAAGCCCTTTTCATGATCGTAGTCCGTGTTTATCCTTTTGCCGTCCACGAAAAATTCATAGTCGGTATCGGCAGCGACGAGGTCATAATAAAGCTTCACCCTGCTGCCCGCCCTGTATTTGTCCTTTGCGCCCTTATAGGAGTCTTTTTCACCGCCGTAGTCAGCCGAGTATTTCTTTGCGCCCGTCCGCATGAACTTTATGATCACCGCTATAGCCGCAAAAACGGCGACAAGTATCATTGCCGCTCCGCCTATGAGCAAAAGCAAATTGCCGTCCATTATTAATGACCTCCGTTATCGTTTTTCCGAATCAGGCTCTGCCGTGTTTGCTTTAATATATAAACAGCCCGCTGACGCTGTCCTTAAGGCTTCCCTTGTCCGAAACGTATTCTATAAGCACCGGACCTGCGGTCAGCTTTTCGCCCGTCGTCTTGTCCGTACTGCCCGTATAGTGACAATAGATATAGTCCATAGCGCCCGCGGTGAGGTCGTACCTCATGCCCGAAACGACCTTGTGATAAATAATTCCCGTCTTGTCCTTTCCGGCGTCCTCCGCATCTATAAAGACAGGAAGATTAAAACCGCTGCTGCTGAAATAGATATATTCTCCGTCTGCCGTCATGCGGTCCACGGCGGGGTCTATTTCCGCGGTACACAGCCTCGTTTCAAAAAGAGGCTTTTCAGTACCGTCTGCAAGAGCCCTTGAATACACCGTAGGAGCCTCGTTCTCTCCGCCGATATAATAAAGCGTACCGCTGCGGGTATCGATATAATATCCGATGCAGGAGTTATCCGAAATGCGGCTGCATTCCGAGGCATCGGGCTTCATCGTATACAGTGCGGATACCTTATCATCGCCTTCGGCAATAAAGTAAAGGCTGCCGTCTACGATATTAAGCTCTCTTATACCGCCGAGCCCTTCGGCGCCTGCAACGGGCTGAGCGCCGCTGCCGTCCGCTGCCATTCTGTAAAGACCCTTCTTATTTTCGTCCGCAGACGAATAGATGGCGTTGTCATACACGGTCACCGAGGCAAGCTTTTCGCTGCCGATGAATTCAAGCTCCTTACCGTCGGTGGAGTATCTTATCAGCCTGCCGTCGAGACTGTTTGCTGCATCGTCATATCCGAGAATGGAATATATATATCCGTCACCGCCGTTTGTGGACTCTCTCAGACAGTCAAACCATTTTATATCGTCGCCGTTCACGCCCTTTGCAGATAAAGCGGCGTTCCTGAGATCCGTGCTGTTGAACAGAGTCTTTCTCTGCGTATAGGATATGTCCCGTATATCCCATGAGAAAATGCCCGTTTCGCCCTTCTGAGTACCGTAGAGCAGGGTACCCTGCTGAACAAGACCTCTGAGATCGGGCGATACGACTATGGGCTGCGTATCCTCAAGGTTTTTTATATCGAGCAGGTGAAAGGTGCTCGTACCCGTCATTTGTATTATCGCGTTTGCGGGGGTATAGAATTTCGTTCCGTTAGCGCTGAAAATTACGCGCTTCTGCGTATCGTCTGAATAGTCGGTCTCCTCGGGCGCGCTCTGAACGGAGCTCTGCGCGCTGCTTTGGCTGCTGTTATCGGTATCTTTATCACCCGAGCAGCCGGATACGGCGAGGGAGAGAAGCAGGACAGCGGCAATAAGCGCGGATATCTGTTTTTTCATAGTTATCGACCTCTTTTCACGGCAGGAAAAGCGCGTTTCCCGCAAATAGAATACCCCGTCAGACCTCTTGCGGTCTGACAGGGTCGTCGGCTACCTGTTCGAGATGCTGTAGCGGTATTCCTTCGGCGTCATGTGGAACTTCTTTTTGAAGATCCTGTTGAAGTATGAAAGATTCGTTATGCCGATGCTTGCCGCCACCTCGGTTATCTGCACTCTTGTAGTAAGCAGCATATTCGAGGCTATATTGAGCCTGTAGTCGTTGATATATTCTATACAGGTCATGCCCATATATTTTTTGAAGAACCTCATGAAATAGTGCTTACTCAGGTTTACCGTTTCGGCAAGCTCGTCTATCGTGATGTTGTTCATATAGTTTTCGTTTATGTAGTCTATAATGACCTTGATATTCCTCGTGGTGATATCTCTTATGGTACTGTCGCCGTATTCGTTTACAAACACGTCCTTGAACAGGATATAGAACAGCCCGTACACCTCGGCCTTGAGTCTTATCTCAAAGCAGTCGCCCTTTTCGCCGTATACGGTGATCATATTCTTCACCCTGTCAAGTATTGCCGGGTAGCTCGGGTTATCCGGCGATATTACGATGGGAGAGATATAACCGTTTTCGGTAAAGGGAACGAAGTACTTGATAGAGCAGGCATCGGTGCTGTTGCCCGTGAGGAGATTCATATTGAATATTATAGACCTGAACACGGTCCTCTTGTTTTCAAACTGTCTGAACGAATGGAGCACCGACGGATTGACAAGGGCTATATCTCCCTTTTTGAGGTGATAATCCTCAAAGTCAACGCATTCGATAAATTCTCCCTCTTCTACGAATACTATCTCCATTTCATCATGCCAATGCATGGGAAAGGTCGTGTAATAATCCGGCATTACGGTCTTGTTTACTACGTAGGGCAACAAAAAATCTCCCTTCTGCCCCGTTTCCTTCAGACTCATGAGTTCATCATGCTGCATACGTTTCCGACTCCTTAAAGTAATGATCAGGACCGTCCTCTTTCACGGACAGTCGGTCTTTTTGATCCAAACAGTAAAAAATCATTTACAGTAGCTGCTATTTATGGAAAGCTGTGCTAACAATACTAATAATTGTATTATTCTGTAAATTTTTGTGTTATTGTACCAATTTTTAGCATTTTATTATGCCTTTATTTGTTGTTATTTTTATTATAGTACCAATTTTTCAATTTGTCAAATAGGTTTTTTACAAAAATGTAATTATTTACAAATTTCATAAATTAACAAGATATGCGGTCAGTGTTTTTCAGTTTTCTCTTATTTTGGCAGGAATTACTTGACATGATTTTTCCTGAAATACCGGCCCGCCCCTGCAGCTGCGCAGGTGAAAGCACGGCGTGGAAAAGCTTTTTCCTGCATACTTCACCATTTTTTCTCAAATACTCTTGTACGAGCCGTGAGAATATTATATAATGGATTATCAGCTATATGCGCGCCTGCCGCGCATGACCTGCACACAGAAAGGAAAGTATCGAGATGTACAAGATAGTTAAAAAAAAATCTCTCAATCCCACGGTATCGCTCATGGAGATAGAGGCTCCGCTCATAGCAAAAAAGGCTGAGCCGGGACAGTTCATTATCTTCAGGGCAAAAGAGGACAGCGAACGCATACCCCTGACTATTGCGGACTTTGACCGCGAAAGGGGTACCGTGACGATAATATATCAGATAGTAGGCGGCTCTACCATGGAGCTGGACACGCTGAACGAGGGCGACTGTCTGCACGATTTTGCAGGCCCGCTCGGCAGACCCGGCGAGACGGACGGACTGAAAAAGGTCGCCGTTATAGGCGGCGGAGTAGGCTGCGCCATAGCCTACCCGATAGCCAAAAAGCTCTCTTCTCTCGGCTGCGAGGTACACAGTGTTGTCGGCTTCAGAAACAAGGACCTCGTAATACTTGAGGACGAGTTCAGGGCTGTCAGCTCGGAGCTGAGAATGATGACCGACGACGGCAGCTACGGTACGAAGGGTCTCGTTACAGACGCGCTTGAGCAGCTTATAAAGGAAGGCAACGAATATGACGAGGTCATTGCTATAGGTCCGCTCATCATGATGAAATTCGTCTGTCTGCTGACAAAGAAATACGGCATTAAAACCATAGTCAGCATGAATCCCATAATGATAGACGGCACGGGAATGTGCGGCGGCTGCCGCCTTACCGTGGGCGGAGAAACAAAATTTGCCTGCGTTGACGGTCCCGATTTTGACGGTCACCTTGTGGATTTTGACGAGGCTATGCACAGGAGCGCAATGTACAGGGAATTCGAGACTCACGCCCGCGAGGAAGCCTGCAATCTTTTTAGACAGGAGGAGCAGTGACATGGCATTTCAGAGAAACACGGATCCTAAAAAGTGTCCCATGCCCGTTCAGGATCCCGAGGTAAGAAAGCGCAATTTTGACGAGGTAGCCCTCGGCTATACCTACGAAATGGCGGTAAGCGAGGCAAGGCGCTGTCTGAACTGCAAAAACAAGCCCTGCACCACCGCTTGCCCCGTGTCGATAGATATTCCCGCATTCATCGAGAGGGTGGCAAACGAGGATATGGAGGGCGCCTATGAGATAATATCAAGGTCAAGCTCTCTGCCCGCGGTATGCGGCAGGGTCTGCCCGCAGGAGAATCAGTGCGAGGGCAAGTGCGTGAGAGGAATAAAGGGCGAGAGCGTAGGCATAGGCAGGCTCGAGAGATTCGTAGCGGACTACCACAGGGAGCACTGCACCGAAAAGCCCGCCGTTCCCGAGCCGAACGGTCATTGGGTAGCTATAGTGGGCGCGGGTCCCAGCGGACTTACGGCGGCAGGCGACCTTGCAAAGCTCGGCTACAAGGTCACGGTATATGAGGCGCTGCACCTTGCGGGCGGAGTTCTCGTATACGGCATACCCGAGTTCCGTCTGCCGAAGCTCATCGTACAGAAGGAAATTGACAACCTCAAGGCGCTCGGTGTAGATATTGAGACCAACATGGTAATAGGCAAGGTGCTCACGGTGGACGAGCTGTTTGAGCTGGGCAACGAAGCTGTATACATCGGCAGCGGCGCAGGTCTGCCGAGGTTCATGAATATCCCCGGCGAAAACCTCAGAGGAGTATATTCCGCAAACGAATATCTCACGAGGATAAACCTGATGAAGGCATATAAAAAGGGAAGCAAAACGCCGATAAGAAGGAGCAGGAAGGTCGCCGTAGTCGGCGGCGGCAACGTTGCTATGGACGCCGCCCGCTCCGCGATGAGAATGGGCGCCGAGGAGGTATATATAGTATACCGCCGCGGAATGGAGGAGCTTCCTGCCCGTAAGGAAGAGGTAGAGCACGCCATCGAGGAGGGCGTTGTCTTCAGGACACTCACCAATCCCGTAGAGGTGCTCGGCGACGAGAACGGCGAGGTCTGCGGCATGAGGTGTGTTGAAATGGAGCTGGGCGAGCCCGACGCGAGCGGCAGGCGCAGACCTGTCGTCAAGGAGGGCAGCGAGTTTATCCTTGAGGTGGACACGATGATAATGTCCATAGGCACCAGCCCCAACCCGCTTATCCGCTCAACCACCCCCGGGCTTGAGACGACCAAGCACGGCTGCATAGTTACCGACGGTGAATACGGCGCAACGAGCCGCGAGGGCGTTTATGCGGGCGGAGATGCCGTAACCGGAGCCGCAACGGTCATTCTTGCAATGGGCGCGGGCAAGGCGGCCGCAAAGGCTATTGACGAATACATCAAGAGCAAGAGCTCAAAATAGCAGCACGATCAGCAGCGGCTGCCGCAGGAAAGGATATCCTGCGGCAGTCTTGTTTTATGCACAGAAAAAAGCACC
>CACWNZ010000047.1 GCA_902762335.1 uncultured Ruminococcus sp.
ACTCTGCCGAGAGATAATATGCACGGCGGTGCTCCGCATGGTTTCTCTTGCTTTCTGCCCATTTTTCGGAAATAGCGCCCATCATTGCTTTACCGAGAGCCTCATGCAGCTCTGCGGGGGTAAGCTCGCCGAGCTCCTTGCAATACTCGTTCTTTGCGGTAAGCACGAGGTTGTCGACAATGGCATTCTTCTTCATCTTTTTGTCATCCTCCAGCCTTCTGTATATTTTAGCTAAGTTATAGAGCTTCTTTGCTATTTTGGGGGTAGCGGCGCCTGCCTTCATTCTCCAGGTCCAGTTTCCGCCGAGGGTCGAGGGCTCGTTCATTCTTGCCTCTCCGCCGAGAGCGAGAATGTCCTGCATCTGAACTATGGCGTAATCGCTGACGCTTGCGTAAGCGGTACGGATAAAGCCCCAGTTATATCCCTCGGTCTTTGTAAGACCGCAGTATTCCTTGGCGAACTCAACGTCTCTTCTCTTAGCCGTATTGAGCCAGCCCATAATGGTATCGTTATCGTGGGTACCGGTGTAGCAGACGCTGTTCTTCGTATAGTTATGGGGCAGATAGTCGCTGTCCTGACGGGAATCGAAGGCGAACTCAAGTATCTTCATGCCGGGATAGCCGGAATCCTTGAGCAGCTTCTTTACGCCGGGGGTCATGTGTCCCAGATCCTCCGCGATGATCGGCACGTCGCCGAGACGGGCCTTCATCTTGTTGAAGAACTTCATGTTGGGACCGTCTATCCACTCGCCGTTTACGGCTGTTTCAGCGCCGTAGGGGATAGCATAGAACTGATCGAAGGCTCTGAAGTGGTCTATTCTCGTAATATCGAACATCCTTGCGGCGCCCGCTACTCGTCTTATCCACCAATCAAAGCCTGTCTCCTCAAGATAGATCCAGTCATAGAGCGGGTTGCCCCAGAGCTGACCTGTCTCGGAGAAATAATCGGGCGGACAGCCTGCCACGCAAACGGGCCTGAGCTCGTCGTCGAGCCAGAATACCTCGGGGTTAGCCCAGGTATCGGCGCTGTCCATAGCGACGTAGATAGGCATATCGCCGAAGAGCTTTATGCCGTTGTCGTTTGCATACTGCTTGAGCTCGTTCCACTGCTTATAGAACAGGAACTGTACGAACTTCCAGAACATAACGTCCTCATTGAGGTAGTTAAGATAATGGTTTATCGTATCGGGGTTTCTGTACTTGATAAGGGGGTCGGGCCACTCGAGCCATGCCTTGTCGTCAAACAGCTTTTTAACTGCCATATAGAGGGCATAGTCCGTGAGCCAGCGGTCCTCATCTCTCATGAAGTCCCAATATTCCTGCTGATTTCTTGACTTGAAGTTTTCATAAGCCTGTCTGAGCACCTTGAAGCGCTCGTTGTAGATCTTTTCATAGTCTACGTACTGCTCATTTGAACCCCAATCGATCTTTCTCAGATCCTCCTTATTGAGGAGTTCCTCCTCACAGAGCTTATCGAGATCGATAAGATAAGGATTGCCTGCATAGGTCGAGAACGACTGATACGGAGAATCTCCGTAGCTTGTAGGACCTACCGGCAGGAGCTGCCAATACTGCTGACCCGATGCCTTGAGGAAGTCAACGAAGTCATACGCCGCCTGTCCCATGGTACCTATTCCATAGGGTGACGGCAGTGCGGTGATGGGCATAAGTATGCCCGCACTTCTTGCCATTTGCAAATCATCTCCATTCCCAATAATTATTTCTCAGCACTTATGTGCAAACGCTTTAGTGCATTATTACTCATTACACATTTTATCATAATTGTTTTGTATAATCAATACTTTTTAATGAATTTTTACAATAATGCCATGATATTATTCAAGAATTTATGTTATTTGTTAGTTTTCTACCGATTTCAGCTCTCATCAAGTATCGTCCTCAGAGCGAGGGCGAGCGCCTGCTCAGCCGAGCGTTCTCTTATCTCAGCCCTTGAGAGCCCTGCGCCGAGCTTCAGCTCAAAGCTTTTCGTGTCATTTTTTGTGCTTATGCCCACATATACTGTACCGACGGGCTTTTCATCGGTGCCGCCCGAGGGTCCCGCGATCCCTGTGGTCGCTATGCCTATATCAGCGCCCGAGAGCCTTCTTATTCCCTGCGCCATTTCCCGTGCGCATTCGCGGCTGTACTCGGTGAATTTTTCAAGCGTTTCCCGGGATACCCCGAGCACCTCGTGCTTTATCCTGTTTGAATAAGAGCACACTCCGCACTCGAACACCTGTGAAGCTCCCGATATATCCGTTATAAGCTTTGACACCAGCCCGCCTGTCAGGCTCTCGGCCGATGAAGCCTTGAGTCCCCTTTTTTTAAGAAGCTCCACCAGCTCATAAGCCGTCTTTTTCTCCTCCATGATATGTCCCCCTTTTGTACTGACGGTTATATTATCTTATCACATTTCCTTGATTTTAACAATACATATTTTAAAACGACCGCTGTGTTCATAATTTATTAACAAACTAAAATCCAAAATACTATATACTGTTTTGTATAATTAAGGGGGTGTTTCTCAAGATGATGAACGGGCACATTTTTGATACTCTGCTGATAAACGTACTGCTCGGAGTTATCTGGCATTATGCTTCTTTTTTTCTCTGCATCCTGAAAAGAAAAGAAGACTTCTCCCCCGACAAAAGAATGTACCGTCCCCATAAGTGGGAGCGCGGGGGCAGGTTTTACAGCGACACCCTCAGGATAAACAAGTGGAAAGACCGTCTGCCGAAGCACACGGGCAAAAACGGCTTCTCAAAGGAGCATCTTGATACGGTAACGATAGAATACATCGATACGTTCATCATGGAGACGTGCAGGGGAGAATGGAACCATACCCTCAACTGTATGTTTGCGGTCATCCTGATGATAATAAACAAGCCCTTGACGGGTTTGCTGCTCAGCGCCCTTCTTCTGATCGGCAACGTGCCTTTTATATGCATACAGCGCTACAACCGTTTCCGCCTGCAAAGGCTGAAAAAAATGCTGCTGAAAAAGAGAAAACTGCCGTGCTCTGCGGCAGAGGATACTATACGAACGGAGAACTGAAATGGATTGGTTTTTTTGTGAAAGCGTAGGAGAGACACAGCTCATAACAGGCGAGAACGCGGCGCATATATCGAAATCGCTGCGTATGTCCGTGGGCGAGGTGATAACCCTGTGCGACAGTGTCCGCACGGAGCATCTTTGCAGGATAGAAAGGATAAGCCCCGAGGGCGTGCTCGTGCGCGAGGTATCGAAAAGCGAATGTCTGCACGAGCCTACCGTTGAGGTAACGCTGTTTGCGGCGCTTACAAAGGGCGACAAAATGGAGAGCGTGATACAGAAATGCGTAGAGCTGGGCGTACACCGTATAGTTCCCGTGCTGACGAGCCGCTGCATATCGCGCCCCGACAGCAAGGCCGCCGAAAAAAAGCTGCTGCGCTACAGAAAAATATCCGAACAGGCGGCAATGCAGTCTCAGAGGGCGATAGTACCCGAGATAAGCCCCCTGTGCGAGCTGAGAGCCGCCGCGGAAATGCTGAGCGGCTTTGACAGGGCGATAGTTTTTTACGAGGGCGGCGGCAGACCCCTTCGTGAGATCATCGCTTCGGGCGACAGGAATATCGCTGTATTCACGGGACCCGAGGGCGGCTATGAGGAAAGCGAGGTAGAGCTTCTCACCTCGCGCGGAGCCTCCGCCGCCACTCTCGGCAGGCGCATATTAAGGGCGGAGACAGCTCCCCTTGCGGCTTTAGCGGCGATAATGTTCCATACGGGCAATTTAGAATAAACGAAGCAGGCGGCTCGGAATTAAAACGAGCCGCCTGCTGTTTTGTGTTTTATAAGCTTTTGAAGCGTTACCTGCCTCCCCTTCAGGGGCGCGGGTCTCCGGTGGAGACCTCTGCGAAGCAGAAGCGCCGACCGAGCCGACAGGCGAGACAGTACCGAGCGTTAGCGAAGCGGAGGGGTTCCCGTTTTTTTTGCAATTTTCAGTTCTGCTCATTTATCAGGAAAAACTTTTCTGAAAGTTTCTCACAATTCGACCTTTTAAGGTCGAAAGATCACCGTTTTTGAGGGGCTTATAGAAGGGGGTATTTTTTGCAGGCGTTTATTATTAAGCTTGCGCCCCTGTGAATATTTGCGTAAACTGTATATCTAATAACTGACCCTGTGAAATTAAAACAGGTCAGCCTATATTTGTTTTTGTATTTTTGCAGTGCCGTATAAAGGAATATTGATTTTTTTGGGAGCCGCGGCAGGATACGGCTTCACGTATATTATTATATGCAGCGCTGATGATGCGGAAAAGCTCATCAGGGACGCAGCTATGTGACATAAGAATATTTCACATTATTATAGAGCCTGTCTTAAAAGGCTCACAGACAGTCAGGTAAAAAGTATACCGACAAAAATACCGACAGAAAAACCAACATGGGTAAAAAGTATCCTGACCGGAGTACCAACAGAAGTACCCCAATTAAAGATAAAAGAAGTATTCTCCTCCCTTAAGGGAGGAGAATACGGCGCGCCCGCCCGGGCGCCGGCGAGCCGCCGGTCCCGGTTCGGCGCAGAGCCTGCCAAAAAACTTCTTGCGGTGTAAAGTCGGGAGCGCAGGCTCTGCGCCGTCACAGCCATTCGACGTCGGTAACGTAGATGACCTCGCAGGAGTGGTCGCCCGTATCATAGCGGGTCGTGCTTGAGTGCCATACAAAGGACTGCCCCGTACTGTTGTTGAAGCCGTCCGCATTTACAAGATAGCCCTTTATCCTTACATGGTCGCCCGTCCTTATCAGCTTGACCTTCCACCACGTCTCGTCGTCGGCGGGTATAAGATGATTGTTGGAGATCTCAAGCGAGGAGTCGCCCGCAGAGCCGACTATCCTCTCGTCCTCGGCTGTGAGCCAATAGCTCACCCACCTGTTGGACTGCTCCCAATGAAAATCTACGGTCTTGTTGTATTCCGCCACCTTGCCCCATGCAAGGGCTACGTCCTTCGGACCTAACTTGTCGCCTATGTCCCAGCCGCTGTAGTTCTTTGTATGTACCGCAAGCCCCTCTATGTCATAGCTGTATAAAAAGCCTATTCTCATCGAAAAGCCGTCAAGCTCAAACCTCACGAAGCCCTCGGCGTCGGTCTGGATAGGCTCCCTTATGCCCGCAATGGCGTTTCGCGTTCCGTTAAGGTCGATGAGAGACATAATTATTGCCGCAAGTATAGCAAACAATATCACAAGCCTCAGCCGCCTGTCGAGCTTTCTCATATCCTGCATTTATATCCGCCTCCGCTTCCGAGCTTATCATGCCTTTGATATTTCCTTTGGCTTAATAACTATCCTTATCACAGAGCCTGCCGCAGCCGGGCTGTTATATATTATCTATGCTTCTGCACAGGTCTATAAGCTCCTCGTAGGTGTTCAGCTCTACTGCCCTTCTGCGCAGAGCGGCCGCTCCCCTCATGCCCTTGAAGTACCATGCCGCGTGCTTTCTTGCCTCGCGCATTGCAACGGCCTCGCCCTTGTATTCGCACATCTTTGCCGCGTGCCGCAAAAGCACTGTTATCCTCTCGGCTTCCGATACGGGCATAGACGGTCTGTCGTGACCTATCAGCCGTGAGATCTCGCTGAATATCCACGGATTGCCCAGAGCGCCCCTGCCTATCATCACCATGTCACAGCCCGTCTGCTCCATCATTTTTGCGGCAAGCTCAGCGCTCGTCACGTCTCCGTTCCCTATCACAGGTATACCGACGGCTCTCTTTACCTGCTTTATTATATCCCAATCGGCAGAGGGCATATACTGCTGCTCTCTCGTCCTGCCGTGTACCGTAACGGCGTCTGCACCCGAAGCCTCGCATATCTGCGCTACCTCAACGGCATTCACCGAGTTCCTGTCCCAGCCCTTGCGTATCTTTACGGTAACAGGCACGGAAACGGCGTCCTTTACGGCGCGGACTATCCTGCCGCACAGGGCGGGGTCCTTCATGAGCGCCGAGCCGCAGCCGTTCATTGCTATTTTCGGCGCGGGACAGCCCATGTTTATGTCTATTATATCGGGGGAATACTCCATAGCTATCTTAGCCGCTTCCGCCATAATATCCGGCTCATTGCCGAAAAGCTGTACTGCGGCGGGTCTTTCGTCCTTTGACAGAACGAGCAGCTCGCGGGACTTTTCGCTTTTATATACGAGCCCCTTTGCGCTCACCATTTCTCCGACTACATAAGCCGCACCGAAGCTCACGCAAAGCTCCCTGAAGGCTCTGTCCGTCACTCCCGCCATAGGCGCTAACGCCGCATAGCCCTTTATTTCCGTGTTTCCTATCTTCATTTCATCATTCCTTTATAACAGGCAATAGCCGAAGGGCAAAAGCGTCCTCCGGCTATAAGATCTATCACAGTACCTTTGAGAGAAAATCCCTGAGCCTCGGATTCTGCGGGTTGCCGAAGAATTCCTCGGGCGTGTTTTCCTCTGCGATGACACCCTCGTTGATAAACAGCACCCTGTCGGCTACCTCCTTTGCGAAGCCCATTTCATGTGTGACTATTACCATAGTCATGCCGCCGTTGGCAAGCTCCTTTATAAGCGAGAGCACCTCTCCTACCATTTCGGGGTCGAGAGCCGAGGTAGGCTCGTCAAAAAGCATTACGTCGGGATCCATAGCAAGAGCTCTTACAATAGCGACTCTCTGCTTCTGACCGCCCGAAAGACTCATCGGGTAGGCATCTGCCTTATCCGAAAGACCTATCCTTGCAAGAAGCTCGTCCGCCTTCTTTTCCGCGTCCGCCTTTGACAGCTTGCCGAGCTTCACGGGAGCAAGCATGATGTTTTTCTTTATGGTCATATTCGGGAATAGATTGAACTGCTGGAACACCATTCCCATTTTCTCGCGCATTTTATTTATATCTACGCTCTTATCGGTAATGTCCGTTCCCTCAAAGCGCACTATGCCCGAATCAGGCACCTCAAGCAGATTGAGCGAGCGCAGGAAGGTGGACTTTCCGCAGCCCGAGGGACCTATCAGGGCTACGACCTCGCCCTTTGATACGGTAGTCGATATTCCTCTGAGCACCTTGTGATCGCCAAAGCTCTTTCTCAGGTCGGCTACCTCTATAAGCACGTCCTTTTTATCGGGACCTATCTTCTCTCTTGCGTTAGCCTTGGACGCTTCTGTCTCGTCCGGCTTTTCAGGAGTTACCTTCTCCTCGGCGGGCTCCCCGGCAGTCTGCTCTGTCTTTTCAAGAGTAACCTTCTGCTCCTTTGCTGCGCCTGCGGTCTTGCCGGCATTTGCGCTGCCCGAGCCTGTTTTTTTCTTATTTTTCATTTTTCTTCAATCTCCTCTCAAGAACAGTTACGATGCGGGTGAGAATGATAACTATGATGAGGTAAATTATCGCGACGGCGATAAGCGGCAGGAAGGCATCGAAGGTCTGCGAACGTATGATGTCGCCGCCCATGGTGAGATCCTGAAGGGCTATATAACCGCAGATAGCGGTCTCCTTGAGAAGCGCTATTACCTCGTTGAGAAGCGCGGGAAGCATATTCTTGAACGCCTGCGGCATTATGATGCTCGACATGGTCTGCTTATAGCTCAGTCCGAGACATCTGCCCGCCTCAAACTGTCCCTTATCTACCGCGTTGATGCCTGAGCGGATCACCTCTGCAACGTAAGCCGCCGAGTTGAGTCCGAAGGCTACTACCGCAACGACTATCTTGCTTACGTCTACGGCGCTGAATACTCCGTAGTAAATTATGAGGAGCTGGAGCACCGCAGGAGTACCTCTGATTATCGTCAGGTACAGCTTGCAGATGAAGTTGAGTATAACGAGCTTGCCGTTCTGGTCGTGTACTGTTCTGACAACTGCTATAAGAGTACCGAGCATAAGACCTATCAGAATGGAAAGCGCCGTTATGAGCAGGGTCGTGCCAAGACCGTCAAGCAGATAGCGCCACCTGTCCTGATCGACAAAGTTCTGCTTGAGCTTCTCCCAGAAATTGAGGGTCTCGCCGTCTGCGTTTTTATCCTTTATAATGATCACCTGCTTTGAGGTGGTATACGGGTCGGAGAAATCGACGTTCTTCTTTCTCTCCTCGGTAACGGTCATTCCTGCCGCTCCGACGTCAGCCTTGCCTGCATCTACCGCCGCGATTATAGAGTCGAATTTCATGTTCTCTATCTTCAGCTCCATGCCCAGCTCGTCGCAGACAGCCTGCATT